>JAEZGP010000002.1 GCA_023437285.1 Actinomycetes bacterium
ACCTGGTCCGGCGCGGCCGGCGGCTCGGACGCGCCGGCCGGCGACGGGGCGAGCGCGTGGGTGTCCGGCTGCGCCACGGCCCTGAGCAGGTCCGGCAGGCGCGGGCTGTCCGCTGCGTACCAGGCAAGTCCCGGCCAACCCACCTCGGAGCGCAACCAGAGGTCGCCGGCCGGCACGACGACCGCCGGCTGCACCTCGGCCATCAGCGCGAGTACGTCCAGGAGGTCCTCGGCGAGCGCCACGCGCCACGCGCGGGGGTCCTGGCCGGGCGGGGTCCAGACCGGCGAGGTGAGCACGGCGGCGGCGACGCGGCGGGTCATGGTGGCTAATCCTCGCTGATGTCGAGTCCGGCCGCGGCGGACACCCCTTCCAGGTAGCCGCGGGCACGCTCGGCCTTGGGATAGCGGGCCACGAGCGACCAGAAGCGCGCGTTGTGGAACGGCACGACGAGGTGGGACAGCTCGTGCAGGAGCACGTAGTCGATGACCCACTCGGGGAAGTCTATGATCCGCGACGAGATCCGGATGGTCCGGTCGGCAGGCGTACACGATCCCCAGCGGCCGTGCTGATTGCTGACCCAGCGCACCGAGATCGGCCCCTGGGCGGCGCGCTGGTCGGACAGGTGCCGGTCGATCAGGCGCTGGGCGCGCTCGGCGAGGTACGCGTCGGTGCGGCGGCTGCGCTGCTCGCGGGCGTCGAGGCGGGCGAGCATGCGGTCGACCCACTCGCGCTCCTCGGCGCCGGAGAACTGGGCCGGGATGAGGACGACGACGCGCTCGCCGTCCCGGTACGCGGACACGGTGCGTCGGCGACGCTGGCTGCGTCGCACTTCGACGTCCGGCCGGCGCGGCACGGACACGAGGGTGCGGGCCAGCGCGGGTACCGGGGGATGAGCACCCACGTTCGGCAACCTAGCCCGCCGTGGCCTACCCTCCGCAAGGGGCAACTCTGTGATCTTGATGCTATATGGGCTGGTTGGTGGTGGTATTCGACCAAAGATTCCACCGTTCGGCCACCGGCGTGTCTCGGGCGATTTCGGGCATATCACGCGGACACTTCATGAGTTGTAGAAAACAGCCGGAGGAGGAGTCCGTGGCCGAGAAGGCACAGACGTACAACGGATACTGCGTCAAGTGCAAGGAGAAGCGCGACTACGAGGGCACCGTCGAGGTGTCCAAGAGCGGCATGAAGATGGCCAAGGGCAAGTGCCCCGTCTGCGGTACGACCGTCAACCGGATTCTCGGCAAGGCCTGAACGCTTACTCATCGCAGTGGCGTTGTGGACAACGCCCCCACCCGCTGTGGATAACTCGGGGAAATCCTGGCCGAGACTGTGGATAAACAGCACAGTAGCTACCGTGAGTGACACCATGACGCACCATGAGTCGCTCGACGGATCGCCGGCCCGTCCTGGTCCCCGCTCTGCGCCGCCTCTGGCGTGACGCCCACCGGTTGCAGCTCGGCACCGATCCACGGCGAGCCGTAATGATCGAGTTTCCCGACCCGGCGGGCGTACGCGTGCTCGACCTGCTCGACGGCACCCGCACCGAACGGGTACTCGCCCGCGACGCGGTCGAACTCGGCCTCGCGGCCGACGACGCCCTGGCCCTCGTCGCCGAACTCGACCGGCGAGGGCTGGTGCTCGACGCGCCGGCCCTCGAACCGGCCACCGTGCCCGAACCGGCCCGGCGGCGCCTCGCCCCGGAGGCGGCGGCCCTCGCACTCAGCTCGGCCAGCGGCAACCCGATCACGCCCGCCGACGCGCTCGACCGTCGGCGGGCCGCCCGGGTGCTCGTCAGCGGGGCCAGCCGGCTCGCCGTACCCATTGCGTGCACCCTCGCCGCCGCCGGGATCGGCCACCTCGACCCGGCCGTCATCGGGGTCACCCGGCTCTGCGACGCCAGCCCCGCCGGCCTGACGCCCACCGACGCGTTCCGCCCACGGGGCCTCGCGGCCGCCGAGGCCGTCCGCCGGTGCGCGCCGGACGTGCTCGTCCAGCACATCCCGGCGGGTACGGCCACCGTCGAGGTACTCGTCGGCTACGGCGGGCCCGCCGGCCTGGTCGCGCTCGCCCACGACCGACGCCGGGTCGCCCACCTGGCCGTCACCGTCCGGGACGGCACCGTCGTGGTGGGCCCGTTCGTCCTCCCCGGCAGTACGCCCTGCCTCAACTGCGTCGACCTGCACCGACGCGACCGCGACCCCGACTGGCCGGCGCTAGCCGCCCAACTGCACACCACGGCCGAGCCCGCCGACACCGTGGCGGCCACGACGATGCTGGTCGGGGCCGCGTACGCCGCCGCCGAGGTGACCACCCACATCGACGGCGGCCAGCCCGTGACCCTCGGCGCGACCGTCGAGATCGCCGGGCCGGGCCGCGAACGCCGGCGACGGTGGACCGCCCATCCAACGTGCGGCTGTCTCACAGTCGACGCACGCCACACCCGTTTCGGCGCTGGGTAGTGTTCAATTGATCGGGTGACCGACATCCCTCGGCGGGCGGTCAGCCGTACGGCCCGTCTCGCATCCCTGCCCATCGGCTTCGCCGGGCGTGCGGCATGGGGCTTCGGGAAGAAGGTCACCGGCCTGGCCAACGAGGTCATCACCACCGAGGTCCAGCAGCGCACCGCCGAACACCTGTTCAAGGTGCTGGGCCAGCTCAAGGGCGGCGCCATGAAGATGGGCCAGGCGCTGTCGGTGTTCGAGGCCGCGCT
>JAEZGP010000008.1 GCA_023437285.1 Actinomycetes bacterium
TGAACGCGTAGAACTTCTGCGGGTTCACCCGGTCGGACTCGATGACGGAGTTCGCCGGTACGCCGGTGGACGCCTGCCACGACTGGCCGAAGCCGACCGAGTAGATGACCTGCTGGCCCGCGTCGCCGGGCGACCAGACGAACCGGCTGCCGTCGGCGGCCGCCGCGACGGTACCGCCGTTGTTGACGCCGCCGGGCTCCTGGCCCTGGAACCAGTTGGCGCCACCGTCGGTGGAGAACGCCACGTGGCTGTCGTTGGGCCGGTCGGCGTCGGTGAAGCTGCCCGCCCGGACCATGTACGACGGGTTCAGCTCGGCGTAGTCGAGGCTGGTCGTCGACGTGAAGTACGGCTGCTGGAACATCATGGCCGGCACCGCGTCGAGGTTGGTGTGCCGGAAGCCGCCGATGTCACCGAGGCCCGAGATCAGGTTCGACGTCCCGGTCGGCGGGCTGATCAGGTCGAGTACGGCGGTCTCCTCCAGGCCCTTGACCATGGGCTTGATGGTGAACGGCGTGTTCGAGTCCCAGTTGGTGAGGTTCGTGGTGCCGTAGATCGTGGCGCCGGTGCCGTACATCATGCGGTCGGAGTTGAACGGGTCGATCTCCATCGACTCGTTCATCCAGCCCAGCTTCGGGGTGACCTCGGGCGGGGACGGGTTCGCGCCGAGGCTCAGCCACGGTACGGACGAGATGTCCATCGTGTAGCGGAAGCTGCGGTTCGGGTACGACGTCCAGTCCCAGATCTTCGTCCAGGTCGCGCCGCTGTCCGTGCTCCGCCAGGTGATCATGTCGGGCCACCAGGAGATCTGCGTCGAGACCATGATGGTGCCCGGGTGCTGGCGGTCGATCGTCAGGCCGCTGTAGCCGAAGTACTGGTCGCTGCTGGTGTCCGGCACCGGGCTGATCTCGGTCCACGCGCCGGTGGCGGTGTTGAGCCGCCATACCTCGCCGTGGCCGCCGTCGTACGGGCCGCCGGTGTCGCTCGTGGCGAGGTAGAGGTAGTGGTTGACGTGGTCGAGCACGCCCTTGTGGGCGATGTAGCCGGTCGGTGCGCCGGGCACGGCCGACCACGTGCTGCCGCCGTTCGTCGAGCGGTACACGGTGTTGTTCTTGTCCGCGACGCCGACGTAGATGGTCTGCGTGGTGTTGCCGGCGGTGCCGGTCGACGGGTCGAAGGTGACCCACACGACGCCCTGATTGTCGCCCTGGTACGAGTCGCCGGGGACGGCCACGTAGTTGCCGACGTTCGGGAACGCGGTCACCTTGGCCCAGGTGACGCCCGAGTCGGTGGAGCGCCACAGGCCGTTGCCGCTCGGCGCGGCGAGGTACAGGATGCTGTTGCGGTTCGGGTCGATCGCGAGGCGCTCACCCATGCCGCGGCCGGGCATATTGCCGCCCAGCTTGAACGGCAGCTCGGTGGCCTGCCAGGTCGCGCCCTTGTCGGACGAGCGCAGGATCGCGCCGTTGTTGGGGTCCCAGTCGTTGGTGTACATGCCGACCGCGGCGTACACCTTGTTGGTCTGCACGGGGTCGGTGGCGACGCTGGCGACGCCGTTCCAGCCCCACTTGTCGTAGCCGACCCAGTCGAGCAGCGGCACCCAGCTCTGCCCCGACTCGTTCCAGCGGTAGAGCCCGCCGATGTCGGTGCGGGCGTAAATGAGGTTCGGCTCGGTCTGGTTGAAGACGATGCCCGGGACGAAGCCGCCGCCGTCGATCCGGACGTTCTTCCAGGAGTACGAGTCGGAGGCGGCGGCCGACGCCGTGGTGACGGCGGAGGTGACCGCCACCGCGACCGTGGCGGCGCCCGCGACGAGCGCGGAGGCTAGCGCGACGTGTCGCCGCAGGTTCTTTCTACTTCGCATGTACGCGGTCCTTTGACGAGCGCCGTTCGACGGGCGCGGGTGGGTGACCACATGCATGGCGGGGGCGGGCCCGGGACGAGCGTCATCGAGCCACGCGCATGCATGACTGAGTTCTGTGTGTCGGGGAGCTGCCCTTGCTCCCTTTCCGGCCCCGCGCCGAGACTCACACTCGGCAAGATAGATGTCAATAGTTGCAAGCCTCGACGAAGGACGCCCAGCCCGGTTGTCCCGATATGCACCCAGCCAGCAGTCGAATCGTTTCGACCACCGTTGGAAGCGAGATCACGCACCGTGGCGAACAGAGCCTTGTTCGCCACGGCGTGGCCGTGCGGCCTCAGCGGCGGCCGAGGGTGAGGACCGGCTTGGTGGTCTCGGCGTAGAAGTCGTTGCCCTTGTCGTCGACCACGATGAAGGCCGGGAAGTCCTTCACCTCGATCTTCCAGACGGCCTCCATGCCCAGCTCGGGGTATTCGAGGACCTCGACGCTGGTGATGCAGTCCTGGGCCAGGCGGGCGGCGGGGCCGCCGATCGAGCCCAGGTAGAAGCCGCCGTGCTCGTGGCAGGCCTTCGTGACGGCCGTCGAGCGGTTGCCCTTGGCCAGCATGACCAGCGATCCACCCGCCGCCTGAAAGCTGTCCACATAGGAGTCCATGCGGCCGGCCGTCGTGGGGCCGAACGAGCCGGAGGCGTAGCCGTCCGGGGTCTTCGCCGGGCCGGCGTAGTACACCGGGTGGTCGCGCAGGTAGGCGGGCATGGGGTCGCCGGCCGCCAGCCGCTCGGCGATCTTCGCGTGGGCGATGTCGCGGGCCACGACCAGCGGGCCGGACAGCGACAGGCGGGTCTTCACCGGGTAGCGCGACAGCTCGGCGCGGATCTCGGCCATCGGACGGTTGAGGTCGACCTTGACGACGTCCTCGGCCAACTGGTCCTCGCGGACCTCCGGCAGGAAGCGGGCCGGGTCGGTCTCCAGCTTCTCCAGGAACACGCCCGCCGGGGTGATCTTGCCGAGCGCCTGGCGGTCGGCGGAGCAGGACACCGCGATGGCGACCGGGCAGGAGGCGCCGTGCCGGGGCAGGCGCACCACGCGTACGTCGTGGCAGAAGTACCGGCCGCCGAACTGGGCGCCGATGCCGAACTGGCGGGTCAGCTCCAGCACCTCGGCCTCAAGCTCCACGTCGCGGAAGCCGTGCGCCGACATCGAGCCGGACGTGGGCAGCGCGTCGAGGTACTTCGCCGAGGCGTACTTGGCGGTCTTGAGCGCGAACTCCGCCGAGGTGCCGCCGATGACGACGGCCAGGTGGTACGGCGGGCAGGCGGACGTGCCGATGAGGCGCAGCTTCTCCTCCAGGAACTGCATCATCCGCGTCGGGTTCAGCAGCGCCTTGGTCTCCTGGTACAGGTAGCTCTTGTTGGCCGAGCCGCCGCCCTTGGCCATGAACAAGAACTTGTACTCGTCCGGGTGCCCGGCCGGGTCCTCGGCGTAAAGCTCGATCTGGGCCGGCAGGTTGGAGCCCGTGTTGCGCTCCTCCCACATGGTCAGCGGGGCGAGCTGCGAATAGCGCAGGTTCAACTTCGTGTACGCGTCGAAGACGCCCCCGGCGATCGCCTGCTCGTCGGCGCCGTCCGTCAGCACGTGCCGGCCGCGCTTGCCCATGACGATCGCGGTGCCGGTGTCCTGGCACATCGGCAGGATGCCGCCGGCGGCGATGTTGGCGTTACGCAGCAGGTCGGTGGCCACGAACCGGTCGTTCGGGGACGCCGCCGGGTCGTCGATGATCGACCGCAGCTGGGTGAGGTGCGCGGGTCGCAGGTAGTGCGCGATGTCGTGCATGGCCTCGGACGTGAGCGCGCGCAGCACGGTGGGCTCGACCGTGAGGAACCGCCGCCCGCCGGGGCCGTCGACCACGTCGACGCCATCGGTGGTGAGCAGCCGGTACTCCGTGGTGTCGGGGCCGAGCGGCAGCAGGGGCGAGAAGTCGAATTCCGGCATGGCCGCAGCGTACCTACCTCGTTGAGCTACTTTCGGTTGCCCACCGGGGATGTGGGCTGGGCGACGCTCGGCGCCGGGCCTTGCTCCGGCGGCACGACCACCGCGCCGTCGCCGGGTACGGGCAGGTCGACGTAGCCGATCACCCGGCCCTGGGCGAGGACGAGCCCGGTGTACCCGTACCCGATGATCTTCGCTTCGGTGGTGAACGAGCGCAGCACAGCGCCGCCCCGGCTGAGCACGGTCACGTGCTGCTGGTCGCGCAGGATCACGAACCCCGGCGTGATCGCGACGTCGGGGGCGCTGGCCACCTTCACGGTGGTGACGATGGCGTTGCCCGCCGACAGGTCGATGAGGTCGACGGCGTTCTGATCGGCGCTGAGCACCACGGCCAGATCGCCGTCGGTGTCGAGTACCTTCTGGCCCAGCGCGCCGACCCAGACCGTACGGTTGGTCGCCGACGCCAGGGTGTTCAGTTCGGGGCGGTTGTCCCCGCCCGTACCGTTGAGCAGTACGTGTCCGCCCAGCGGGTCGCGGCGCTGCTCGCAGCCGGGCCGGTTGGCCGTGTTGAGGTCGAGCCCCTCGTCGCGCCACACCTCGCCGCCGGTGTCGGCGTCGACGACCCACACCCGGTAGCGGCACGAGTCGTCGACCGGCTCGGCCTGCGCGTACACGACCCGGGACGCGGCCACCACCACGCGGGTGTCCTTGTCTGCCGGCGGCACGTCGCGCAGGTTGATCCCGGCGATCAGGTCGACGAGGTGCAGGGTGCCGCCCGTGGGGACACCGAGCACGCCCGGCGCCGGGCCGGGAGCGCCCCGGCGGGCCTCGTCGAACCAGCCGGAGACCGGCCGCAGGCCCGTGCCGGTCGGATTGGGCCCGGACGGGCGGGGCTTGCCGCCGGGGATGGTGACGGCCCACAACCGGCGTCCGCTGTGGTCGCGGCCGCGCACCACGCACTGCACGTCGTCGGCGCAGGTCAGATCAATGATCTTGTCGGTGTACGCCCACACCGCGTTCGCCGCGTCGTCGGACCACAGGGGCGTCGCCGAGTACGGCCCGTAGACCGTGAAGCCCTTGTTGCTGCCGGGCCGCCCGGCCACCACGATGTCGCCGGCCGGCCGGGCCCACGGCGCCTCGACGATCCACAGCTGACGGCCGTCGCCGAGGGCGCGGGCCTCGACGTGGCCGCGGGTGGTGACGATGACGGCGCTGCCGAACGCCGAGCGGGCGTACGGGTCGCCGGCCGAGATGACGCCGGCGAGGTCGGCCGGGTCGCCGGTGCGCTGCACCCACGTCGTGGGCGGGTCGGCGATGGGCCGGTTCTCCTTGAGGCCCTGCTGGAAATTGGCCCACCACATGGGGAAGGGATTCCAGTCCGGGCGGATGGCGAACACGATGACGGCAGTCAGAACGAGCACCATGAGGAAGGACACCCTGGCGCCGACGCGGGCTGCCCTCCCCCTCGCCACGCGCCCACGCTAGCGGTCGCGCGCACCACCGGGTCGTCAGGCGTTATTTGCCCGTGTCGATCGCTTTCGCAGGGCTTTGGGCTGACGCCTGTACCAGCGGCAGCGTCCGGTAGGCGATCTGCTCCGCCAACGCGATGATCGTCGCGGCCCGCCGGATCCCCTCGTAACCCACGACCGTGTCCAGCACGCGCTGCAGGTCGGCGTTGGAGCGGGCGACGATGCGGCACAACAGGTCACCGGTGCCCGTGATGGTGTGCGCCTCCAACACCTCCGGCACGGCGGCCAGGTGCGCCGCGACCGGGTCATGCCCGTACCGCTGGTTTATCTCCAGGGTGACGAAGGCGGTGACGCCGAAGCCCAACGCGGCCGGCACCACCTCGGGACCGAAGCCCTTGATGACGCCGCGCTCGACGAGTCTGTCCAGGCGGGCCTGCACGGTGCCGCGGGCCACCCGCAGCCGGCGGGAGGCCTCGAGCACGCCGATGCGCGGCTCCTCGGCGAACAGCGCGATGAGCCGCGCATCGAGTGGATCGACGCTCACGCCGGCACCTCCGCCGTGCCCCGGCGTGGGTCGACCCTGAGCCAATGGTTCCTTCGCTGGCGCTGCCTCACCCGAGCATTCTTACGCGTCGGCGCCGACGCGCTGGACGGCGAACATCCAGTGGTATTTCTCCAGGTTGGCCAGCACGCCGATGAGGGTGTCCTGGCTGACCGGGTCGAGTTCGTCCAGCAGGTTGATCCGCTCCCGGATGTGGTTGCACGTCTCCTCAAGAGCCATGGTCATCAGCTCGACGCACTCGTGCACGGTGATCTGGCCGGCCGGGAACTGGTGCAGCGGCGTGCTCTTGGCGACCGTGTCGGGCCGGCCGTCCACCGCGTACCCGATGGCCACGGCCCGCTCCGCCACCGTGTCGGCGGCCGAGCGGACGCCGTCCACCACCTCGTCGAGCTGCTCGTGCAGCGGCTTGAACGTGGGACCGGCGAGGTTCCAGTGCGCCTGCTTGCCGCGCAGGTGCAGGTCCGTCAGCTCGACCAGGGACTCCTGCAGCATCGTGCCGACGGCACTGACGTCGACGTTCACCAGGCCGGTCAGCTCATTCGTGGTGCCGGCACGTGTCTTCCGCGTGGGCATGACGGTCCTCCCTTGACTGGGCTTTCCAGACCAGCGTGCCCCGCCCGGCGGCCCGGGACCGGCAAACTCGCAACTCTGCGCATATTGCCCAGCGAGTTCGGCGATCGTGTGTTCATTCTGTGCAGGATGACCAACGCTGAGGCGATTGGTTGTCCAGGGCCAGACGAGATGGTCATGCTCGGGGCATGACCCAGGCCACAGACGTCGCCCGCCCCCGACCCGCGCTCGCGCGCCAGCCGGACCCGTTCCCCGTCACCGGCGTCGACCACCTGCGTTTCATCGTCGGCAACGCCACCCAGGCCGCGCACTACTACAGCACGGCCTTCGGGATGACCTGCGTCGCCTACCGGGGCCCGGAAACCGGCTCCCCCGAAACCTGCGAATACGTACTCACAGCCGGTGCGGCGCGGTTCGTGCTCACCGGCGCCGTGCGTGCTGGTTCGGCGGCCGCGCGCCGGCACGCACGGCATGGCGACGGGGTCAGCGACATCGCTCTGGACGTCCCTGACGTCGACACCGCGTACGCGTACGC
>JAEZGP010000019.1 GCA_023437285.1 Actinomycetes bacterium
CGTATGTGTGCAAAGGGTGGTCGCGGGAGGCGGCCCGCCCGCCGTATGTGCGCATATGGTGACGCGACACGGGCGGATCTCGCCCATTGCGCACATATGGCGAAGGTGGCGACCGTCGCCCCCGCCAATTGTGCACATATGGCGACCTCGACAAGCCCACCTCGTCGCCACCTGCGCACACGTCCCGAAGGGCACTCGTTACCGCGAGAAATTCTCGGATCACGCGCGAATCAGCCACCCGGCTTCGAGCCCGAGCGCTCGTCTGCGCCGGAGAGTCTTGCCGGCCGAGTGCGGAAAGCAGCTCAGACGATGACCGGGGCGTGCTCGGCGGCGCGTTTGCGCAGCGTGGCGAGCTGGCGGTTGAACGTACGCGTCGAGAGCCAGAATTGGAAGATCATCGCGAGCTCGAAGAGCAGCAGGAACGAGCCGAAGATGATCGTGACAGGCATGACGGCGTTGAGGGCCGGGCCGAGGATGAAGATGGCCATCTGGAACTCGATGGCGCTCACCAGTTGGGCGCGCATCCGGTGCCGGGTGAGGAAGTCGCGGACGGCCAGGAAGCGGCCGAGCTTGGCGCGCGTACCCGTGGACAGCTGGCTGAACGAGTCGACCGGGCCGGCGCCGGGTGTGGCGGGCTGGTCGTCGGCGCGCAGGTCGTCGAGTTGGCGGCGCATCTGCTCGCGGGCCTGGGCCATGGTCTGGCCGTTGACGTACCGGAACAGGTTGAGGAAGATGACGACCCCGCCCAGCACGACGTAGGCGACGTTGTCGGTGCGGGCGTACTGGCCGCCCATGAGCGCGACCGTGCAGATCACCACGAGCAGCCGGTCGAAGATGAAGTCGAGCCAGACGCCGAAGACCGAGCCGGTACCCATCAGGCGGGCGATCTTGCCGTCCATGCAGTCGATGACGAAGCTCAGGTAGTACAGGCCGGCGCCGGCGAGCAGCCAGCCGTGCGAGCCCCGGGCGAAGCACGCGGCGGCGAGGCAGCCGAGCGTGAACGCCATGGCGGTGAGCCGGTTCGGGGTGATCCATGGATGGCGGGCTGCCCACTTGACCAGCCGCATCGCGATAGGGTCGACGAGTAGCACGGTGAACCAGGCATCGCGGGCCTTTGAGGACGCCCGAACCTGCTCCAGAGTGATCGCTTTCAGCGTTAGCTCCTGATGATCGCGTGCCCGTCGCTGTGGGGTCACCCTACCTGAGGGCGGTCGGGTGATCGTGGTCGTGGTTGGCGTCGCTTAATGTCGGGCATATTCCGTACCGTGGGTCGCACACAGTGTGAGGGGAAGGTGCGCGATGGCTACCGACGAGCCAGATCGCGATAACGTCGAACCGACGCCGACCAGGGAGAATCCGACCGTTCCACTGGGCACCACGACGCCGGACGACCACCGTTCCGGTCGCTGGTTCCGGCGGTTGCTCATGCTGGTCGGCACGGTGGGCCTCGTGATCGCCGCGGTGCTCGGGCTGAAGACGGTGAACCTGTGGCCCGACTTCAAGAACCCCTTCGCCACGGAGAAAACCGACCGCAGCGGCCCGGTGCTGCTCAAGTCGATCCAGGATCTCAGCCGTTACGTGGCGGCGGAGGGCAGCTTCCAGGTTCTGATCGATTTGCAGGAAAACAACAAGTACGTACCTGATTTCATCTTCAACGACCGCACGTTGTTCGTCGGGGCCGGCACGGTGAACGCCTATGTCGACTTTTCGACGCTCGGCGAGGGCGCGATCAAGGAGTCGGCCGACGGCAAGTCCGTTGAGATCATCCTGCCGGCGCCGCAGCTGGAGAAGCCCAACATCGACCACAACCGCAGCTACGTCTACGACGAGGACCGCGGCTTCATCAACCGGGTCGGCGACCTGTTCGGCGGCGACCCCAACCGTCAGCAGCAGGTCTACCAGCTCGCCGAGGACAAGATCGCCCAGGCGGCCCGGGAGAGCGAGTTGCAGGCCCGCGCGCAGCGCAACACCGAGCAGATGCTCACGAGCATGCTCAAGTCGCTGGGCTACGAGAACGTGAAGGTCACCTTCACGTCGCCCTGACCCTCCCCGGCCAACGACGTACGGACCCCGTTGATGGGCGGCGGGCCGCCGAAGGGGCGCGCGATCAGCGCCTCCAGTGCGGCCCGCCAGCGCGTCATGGCCGTGGGTGAGTCAGGACCCAGCAGGTACGCGCGGGTGGCCGCGCGCTGCGCGGCGAGTACGTCACCGCCGGGCGTACGGGCGGCGTCGACGAGGTCGGCGAGGTCGCCGATGCCGGCCGGGGTGAGCACGTGACCGCCCCGCGCGGCGGTGTGCCGCTGGCGGAAGGCGGCCTGGTCGTCGCCGTCGGGGTCGCACACCGCGTACGGCCGGTCAGCGGCGAGGAAGTCCGACACGACGGCCGACACGTCGGCGATCATCAGGTGGGCCTCGTTGAAGCAGGCGTACAGGTCGGGCCAGGGACCGGTCACCACCCGGTGTGCCCAGGAGCCGCCGCTGGCCCAGAACGCGGCGCAACGGGCCCGTTGGGCGGCCGTCAGGGCCGCCAGCCGCTGCGGATCGGGGTGTTGGTGGGCGAGCGCGTGCGCCGTGTTGTCGGCCCACGGGCCGCGGC
>JAEZGP010000034.1 GCA_023437285.1 Actinomycetes bacterium
GACCTGCGGCTCGGGGGTGTACCGCTGGACCGGGACGGTCAGCATGCTGTCCCCGGACGGCTGGCCCGGCAGCGGCGCGGCCTGCTGCGGCGAGGCGGCCTGCGGCGGGGAGGCCTGCTGGTACGGCGCGGCCTGCTGCGGCGAGGCCTGGTACGGGGAGGCCTGCTGCGGCGGAGCCGACTGCGGCGGCTCGCCGTACGGGTGGGACGGCGCGGGCGGCGGCGGGACCTGCGGCCAGCCAGTGCTCGGCGGCTGCTGCTGACCGGGCTGGGCGTAGCCGGGGGCGTAGCTCGGCTGCGGGTAGCCGGGCGGGGCCTGGTGCGGCGCGGGCGTGCCGTAGTAGCCGGCCGGCAGCCGAGGCGCCCGGGGCGGGGCGTAACGGCCCTGCCAGACCCGGAACACCACGAACGCGGCCACCGCGAACAGGGCGGCGATGAGGGTGCGCACCAGCAGGTTCTCGAAGAGCTGGCCGAGGCTGGGCCCGTTGACGCGGGACATGTCGGTGGCGAACGCGGCGATGTAGGCCAAGCCGCCGAAGAACGCGCTCACCCCGTACTCGACGACAGCCACGACGGTGATGAGCTTGGCGCGGGGGGTGACCGGCCGGATGTGTGTGACGAGCAGCACGGCGAGCAACGGCAGCACGGTGGCGTGCAGCCCGACGAAGGTCTCGAAGTTCGACGAGGCGCGCGCGCCGAAGCCGTCGGCCCACCCGTCCGTGGTCAGCAGCAGGTCGATGATCCCGAGCAGCAGAAACACGCCGTTGACGGCCAGGAGAACGAGCGCGGCGGGCTCCCGCAGGGGTTTGGTGAGCTCGATGGCGTCGCGGTCTTCGGTGGGGGGTGTCGGCGGGTTCGTCACAGTCGAAGCCTAATAGGTGTCCGCTTCGGTCGCATGTCGCGGCGAGACCACTCCCGCGCGACCTCGGGCGCCCCTGTGCGCGGACGGCCGCACGCTGCGCGAGTATGGGCTCATGCACATCGTGGTCCTGGCCGGCGGCATCGGCGGCGCTCGTTTCCTACTCGGCGTGCGCGCGCTGGCGCGCCGGCTCGACGCCGCCGGCACCGCGACGACCGTGACCGCCATCGTCAACACCGGCGACGACGTCACCATGCACGGCCTGCGGATCTGCCCCGACCTGGACAGTGTCATGTACACCCTCGGCGGCGGCGCGGACACCGCGCGCGGCTGGGGCCAGGTGGGCGAGACGTGGGTCGTCAAGGAACAACTCGCGGCGTACGGGGCGGAGCCCTCGTGGTTCGGGCTGGGCGACAAGGACATCGCCACCCACCTGGTGCGCACCCGCATGCTCGACGCCGGCTACCCGCTCTCGGCGGTCACCGAGGCGCTGTGCGTGCGCTGGCAGCCGGGCGTACGCCTGCTGCCGGCCACCGACGACCGGATGGAGACCCACGTCGTCGTCGAGGTCGACGGGCAGACCCGCGCGATCCACTTCCAGGAGTGGTGGGTGCGCTACCGCGCCGGCCTGCCGGCACAGCGGTTCGTCTTCGTCGGCGCCGAGGCGGCCAAGCCGGCGGCCGGCGTACTCGACGCGCTGCGCGAGGCCGACGTGGTGCTCATCGCGCCGAGCAACCCCGTGGTGAGCATCGCGCCGGTGCTGGGCGTGCCGGGCGTCCGCGACGCGGTGGTCGACGGGCCCGCGCCGGTCGTCGGGGTGTCCCCGATCATCGGCGGCGCCCCGGTGCGCGGCATGGCCGACGCGTGCCTGGCGGCCGTGGGCGTGGAGTGCAGCGCGTCCGGCGTGGCCGGCCTGTACGGCGCGCGGACCGCCGGCGGGGTCCTCGACGGCTGGCTCGTCGACCCCGCCGACGAGGGCACGGTCGAGGCGCCCGCCGGCCTGCGGGTGCGGGCCACCCCGCTGTGGATGACCGACGAGGACGCCACCGCCGGCATGGTGGCGGCCGCGCTGGAGGTGGCCGGGGTGGGGCGTGACTGACCCCGGGCGGACGCCGGACGCGCTGATCGTCCTGCCGGTACGCGGCATCGGCGAGGTCCGCGCGGGTACGGCGCTGGCCGAGGTCATCTGGGCGGCGGCGCCGTGGCTGCGCGACGGGGACGTCCTCGTCGTCACCAGCAAGATCGTGTCGAAGGCGGAGGGCCGGCTGGTGCCCGTACCGCCCGAGGAGGGCCCCGCGCGCGACGCCGCCAAGGAGGCTGCGCTGGCCGCCGAGACCGCGCGTACGGTCGCCGCGCGCGGGCCGACCCGCATCGTGCAGACCCACCACGGGTTCGTCCTCGCCTCGGCGGGCATCGACGCCTCCAATGTGGACCGCGAGCACCTCGTCCTGCTGCCCGCTGACCCGGACGCCTCCGCGCGGGCCCTGCGCGCCGCCCTACGCGACGTGTCGGGCCGGGAGGTCGCCGTGGTCATCACCGACACGATGGGCCGGCCTTGGCGCGTCGGGCTCACCGACGTGGCGATCGGCGTGGCCGGCCTCGCGGCGCTGCGCGACCACCGGGGCGAGGTCGACCCGTACGGCAACGACCTGCTCGTCACCCAGCTCGCGGTCGTCGACGAACTGGCCGCCGCCGGCGAGCTGGTCAAGGGCAAGACGGATCAGGTCCCGGTGGCGGTGGTGCGCGGGTTCCTGCCCCGGGCCGCCGCCGGCGCACCGGACGGCGACGGGGCGCGGGTCCTGGTCCGCGACGCGGAATCGGACATGTTCTCCCTCGGTACGGCCGAGGCCCGCGCGGACGGCCTGCGTACGGCCGCCACCCTGCCCGACCTCGCCCCGGCGGACCTGCCGGCCGGCGGATCCGTCCCCGACGAGGACCTCACGGCCCTACTGCGGACCCTGCCCGCGGCCGAGGGCGTGCGCTTCTCGCTGCTCGACACCGGGAGCGGGCTGCTCGGGTCCGGACCCGCCGTCGCGCTGGGCGTCGCCGTACACCGGCTGCGCTGCGCGCTGTGGGCCGAGGGGATCGCCAGCGCGGGGGAGTCGGTGACCTCGGCTAATCCGCAGGCGGGACCCGCCGGGGACGCCGTCGTGCGGCTGACGGTCAGCCGCCCTGGAGCATGGCCTGGCCCAGCGGCGTGAGCATGTGCACCATCGCGTGCCGGTGCCGGTGGCTCGTGAGCAGGCCGGCGTTGCGCAGCACGGTGGCGTGCTGGCTGGCGGCGGCGATCGACACGCCCGCCCGACGGGCCAGGTCGCTGGTCGAGCAGCCGCCGCCGATCGCCGCCAGGACCGCGGCCCGGTTGCGGCCGACCAGCGCACCCAGGTGCGTACCCGGGTCGTTTTCCGCGCCGTCGGCGCTCACCCAGCCGTGCGGCCGGTTGATCGGGTAGACGAGGACAGGCCTGCGGTCGGGGTCGCGCAGCGTCACCGGATAGCGCCAACAGAAGTACGACGGAACGAGCGTGAGGCCCCGCCCGGCCAGGTGCAGTTCCTGGTCGACCGGGTAGGTGACGTGCAACACCCCGTCGCGCCAGCGCATCGACGGGCTGAGGCTGTCGAGCAGGCCGACGGTCCCGCCGTCGAGCGCGACGCGACCGAGTCGCGTGCGCTCAGCCTCGAAGGCGCCTGTCACCCGCGTCCACATGGGTGCCAGCACCGCCTCGTGGTAGGACCGCATGGCGTCGGTCACGGCGGTCATCACCGCGCTGTCGCCCCGCGTCAGGCCGGACACCGCCGGGGGCAGCGTGTTGGCGGCCGCGAGCAGGTCGAGGTCGGTGCGCAGTAGCCGGGCGGGGGTGCTGCGGATGGCCTCCAGACCGGTGTCGAGGTCGGCCCCCACCGACTCCGAGGGGGTGAGAAAGTCGGCGAAGTACCCCGACACGGGCAGCAGGGCGAAGACCAGCGCGAGGTCGCGCGACAGCTCCGGGACCGCCTTCGCGGGACGGCTCCCGGACCGTGTGTCTTCGGGCGGCGCGGCGTCGGGCGGCGTGGCGTCGGAGCGCGTGGGTCCGGGCCGGGTGGCGTCGGACCGCGTGGCGTCGCGCGGCGCGACGTCGGGCCGCGACAGTTGCGGCCGGCGCAGTCTCGTCAGCGCTGCGGTCCGCCAGGCGCTCAGTGCGGGATCGAGGTTGCGACCCCGCAACCGGAACATGCTCAGCACGATCTCCCAGATCGGGTCCGGCTCAGGCAGGACCGTGATCCGGGTGACGTCCTCCGCCGAGAAAAAGATCTTCAACATGGCCCAAAACGACTATACCGACGCCGAGCTACCAGCGAGTTTCACGCTGAGCTGAAACGTCTCGACGACGCGACAACCGGTTCGCAATGCTGACGCCGCCGGGAAGCGGGGCCCCGGACGCCGACGGGGGACCACGGCCGACACGTCGTCCGTGGCGCGCCCGGTGCGCCGCTCCCCCGGCCGAGCGCTGACCCGCGTGCCGCGCCGGCGCCGCGGCCGTCAGTGCTGCGCACCGTTCGTCAGCGCCGCGAACCGTTCGTCAGTGCCGCGCAGCGGCGGCAGCGGTCGTCAGTGCCGCGCCGCGGCAGCGGTCGTCAGACGTACTCGTGATCGCCCTGGCTCTTGAGCTGCTCGACGAGGAGCTTGACGTCCTGGGCCCGGTCGCGGTGGCACACCAGCACCGCGTCGTCGGTGTCCACGATGATCAGATTCTCGACGCCCAGCGCGGCGATGAGCCGGCCCGACTCCGGCACCACGATCAGACCGCCCGCGTCGTGGAACAACACCGGGTGCTCGCCCGACTCCGTCTTGGCGGAGCCGACCACGATGTTGCCGGCCTCGTCGGTGGCGTCCAGGACGTCACCGAGGGTGTCGAAGTCGCCGACGTCGTTCCAGCCGAACGTGCCCGGTACGGTCGCCACCAGGCCGGCCGCCGCGGCACCCTCCATCACCGCGTAGTCCACGGAGATCCGGGTCAGCTGCGGCCACACTTCGCCCAGTACGGCGTCCTGGTCCGGGCCGCCCCACGCGGCGGCGATCTCGGTCAGCCCGTCGAACAGGCTGGGCTGCTGGCGGCGCAGCTCGGCCAGGAACACATCGACCCGCCACACGAACATGCCGGCGTTCCACAGGTACCGGCCCGACGAGACGTACTCGACGGCCACGTCATGCGACGGCTTCTCGGCGAACTCCTCGACCATGCGCACCGGCCCGGGGCCGACCTGGTCGCCGCAGCGCAGGTACCCGTACCCCGTCTCGGGCTTGTTCGGGGTGATCCCGATCGTCATCAGGTAGCCCTCGCGGGCCCCGGCGACGGCCTCGCGGATCGTGCGCTCGAAGGTCTCCCGGTCGCGGACCAGGTGGTCCGCCGCGAACGAACCCATGATCGCCTCCGGTTCCCGCCGGCTGATCACGGCGGCGGCCAGCCCGATCGCGGCGCACGAGTCGCGCGGCGACGGCTCCACGAGGACATTGGCCTCGGGCAGGTCGGGCAGCTGGCGGCCGACCGCGGTGGCGTGCGCCACACCCGTGACGACCAACGTCTGCTCCGGCACGGTGAGCCGGTCGAGCCGGTGCACCGTGGCCTGCAGCAGCGTCGCGGGCTCGCCCGTGAGCGCGTGCAGGAACTTCGGGTTACCCGCGCGGGACAGCGGCCACAGGCGCGTACCGCTGCCGCCGGCCGGGATGACCGCGTAGAGCAGAGGAGTCACTGACATGCGGTAATGATGCCTGGGCGGTGTTTCGAGTG
Source organism: Actinomycetes bacterium (assembly GCA_023437285.1). Classification (GTDB taxonomy): domain Bacteria; phylum Actinomycetota; class Actinomycetes; order Mycobacteriales; family Micromonosporaceae; genus Luedemannella. Next base: position 5,627 of record JAEZGP010000034.1, read on the forward strand.
TCGAACCGTCACGCCGCCACCTTGTTCCACGTCATGATGTGGGCCTCCGCCGAGGTGTCCCAACTGAACTCCTTGGCCCGCGCCAATCCAGCCTCGGCCAGCGACGACCGCAGGTGGGCGTCGTCGAGCAGGCGGGTCAACGCGACGGCGATTTCGTCCGGTTCCGGACCCGTGTAGGCGACCGCGTCACCACCCACCTCGGGGACAGACAAGCGGGGGGTCGTCAGCACGGGGGCCCCGCAGGCCATCGCCTCCAGGATCGGCAGGCCGAACCCTTCCCCGTACGACGGGTAGGCCGCCACGAGGGCGCCGCCGAGGAACCCGGGCAGGTCCGCGAAGCGCAGGTAGCCAGGCCGGAGTACGCGCAGGTGCGACGGCACCTCGGCGACCGCCTGATCGATCTCGTCGTCGTGGCCCTGCCCACCCGCGAGCACCAGCGCCGGCGGGTTCTCCCGCTCGGACACCGCCGTCACCCAGCCCCGGATCAGGTTCGGCACGTTCTTGCGGGGCTCCTTGGCGCCGAGGAACGCCACGTACTCCGTGTCGGCCAGGCCCAACCGGGCACACACCCGCGCCTTCTCCTCCGCGCTCGGCGCGTGGAACGCGGTCGGATCGACCCCGTGGTAGGCCACGTCGATGCGGGCGGGATCGGCGTCCAGCAGCCGGACCAGCTCGTCGCGGGTGGCCTTGCTCGGCACGATCACCCGCGCGGCCCGCCGCAGCGACGTCTTGATCGCCGAGCGGAAGAACGTGCGCTTGGACTTGTCGTAGTGCTCCGGCTCGGTGAAGAACGTCATGTCGTGCACCGTCACGGTCACCGGACACCCGGCCCGCAGCGGGCACGTGTAGAACGGCGCGTGCAGCACCTGGGCGCCCGTCTGCTGAGCCAGCAGCGGCAGCCCGGTCTGCTCCCACGCTAGGCGGGCGGGCCGGTGGGTCACGGCGGCAGGCGCCCCGACCACCTCGCCGTGCTCGACCATCCGGTTGTACCGCTCCACGTCCGCCCGCTGGCTCACCACCACCAGGTCGACGTCGTCGCGCCGGCCCAGCGCGCCGAGCAGCCCGTCGACATACCGGCCCACGCCGCCGCGATCGGCCGGCACACTCGTGGCGTCGACGAGTACGCGTGGCTTTCGTACGGCAGTCACAGGGCTCTCCCCGGTCTCGAAACGGACAGGTGCACCAACCAACGGGCAAGCCTACGCCCGATCCATGACCGTGGGATGCCCGCGACGCGGCATGCCGACACATCGAACACCGACGGGTTGACGACCGCACTGCGCGTGCGCCGCCCGTGGCCCCACCGCACCCCGGTAACGTCGCTGGATTGTGACCACCGAACGAACTGCGCCAGCTCCACGCACCGTGCCGGCCGCCCTCGCCGCCGCCGTGGCCGCCGACCCGACGCGTCCATTGATAACCTTCTACGACGACGCCACCGGCGAACGCGCGGAACTTTCGGGAGCCACGCTCACCAACTGGATCGCCAAGACGGCCAACCTCCTCGTCGACGGCTGCGGCCTGTCCGCCGGCGATGTCGCCGCCGTGCGCCTACCGGCGCACTGGCAGACCGCGGCGGTGCTGCTGGGTGCCTGGACCGCCGGCCTCGCGGTAGATCTCGGGAGTACAGATCTTGGGAGTACGCCCGATAGCTCCCCGCACGTCGCCTTCGTCTCGGCTGACCGCGTCGACGAGGCGCCCTCGTCGGCGGCGGACGTGTTCGCCCTAGGCCTGGCCCCCATGGCCCAGCCGATGCGGCCCGGCCCGCCCCCCGGCACGCTCGACTACGTCGCCGAGGTCCGCGC
>JAEZGP010000058.1 GCA_023437285.1 Actinomycetes bacterium
GCCGTGCCCACGCACCGGCCGGTCACGCGCCGACCGTTTAAAAATCAGCCACGAGTACGCCGTCGGCGCCGGCGAGCGGCACGGTCACGCCGCCGAGCGACACCTCGGCCGGCGGCCGGGAGCCGGCCACCCGGGGCAGCTCGACGCGCGCCACCCGGCGCGGTCCGGTGACGGTCAGCTCCAGCCGCTCGCCGGCCCGGCGGGCGGTGATCGTGGTGGACCCGTCCACGTCGTGCACCACGGCCGTCGTGTCGGTCACGTCGTACGCGAGCAGCGTGAGTGGTCCGAACGGCCCGTCGCCGACCGTGTCGCCGGGCTCGACCGTGGCGATGAGGCCGCCCCGGCGCACGAACAGCGGGGTCTGCGCCAGCGTCGTGGTCCCCTTGGCGTAGCGGCCGCCGGTGTGCATCTCGCCGTCCCAGAACCGCACCCAGTCGCCCTCGGGAAGGTAGACACTGCGGGTGCCGCCCGGGTCGGTCATCGGCGCGACGAGCAGGTCGGGCCCGACGCGGTACTCCAGGTCGGCGTGCCAGGTGGCCGGGTCGTCGGGGGAGTCCGCCAGCAGCGGACGCATCCAGGGCGTACCGTGCTCGGCCGACTCGACGGCGGCGCTGTAGAAGTACGGCATGAGCCGATAGCGCAGCCGCAGCGCGTCGATCGCCAGGTCGGCCGCGTCCGCCGGGAACTCCCACGGCAGCCGGCTGGTGGTGCCGTGGAAGCGCACCATCGGCGAGAACGCGCCGAACTGGGCCCACCGCACGTACAGGTCGGGGGTGGGGGTGCCGCCGAAGCCGCCGACGTCGTGTGACCAGAACGGCACGCCGGACAGCCCGTACGACAGGCCGGCGCGCACCGTGCTGGCCATGGCCGGGTAGGTGGCGTTGATGTCGCCGCTCCACTGCGCGGAGTGCCGCTGCCCGCCGAGGAACGACGAGCGGGCCCAGACCAGCCCGTGGCCGGCGACCTCGCGGGTCACCGCCTGGACCATGTCGTTGAACAGCAGCGTGTAGACGTTGTGCAGCTCGACGCCGGTCATGCCGTTGTGCGCGACGCAGTCGGCCGGTACGCCCTCGGCGAAGTCGGTCTTGAAGGCGGCCACGCCCTGCCGCAGCAGGGCCCGCAGCCGCTCGGTGAACCACTCGACCGCGGCGGGGTTGGTGAGGTCGAGGATGCCGCACGCCGGGTACGACCCGTGCCACACGTCGGCGACGTACGTCGTGCCGTCGGCCTTCTTGAGGAACAGTCCCAGCTCGTCGGCCTCGGCGAACGCCGGGCTCAGGTGCGAGATGTAGGAGTTCATCCAGAGCGAGACCTTGAACCCGGCGTCGGTCAGCTCGCGCATCATGGCGTCGGGGTCCGGGAACGTCTCCGGGTCCCAGCGCAGATCCGACCAGTGCCCGTCGGTCTGCCAGTAGCAGTCCAGGTGCAGCACGTCGCAGGGGATGCCCATCTCGCGGATCCGGCGGGCCCGCCCGAGGGCCTGCTCCTGCGTGTCGGCGAAGAAGCCCGACGACAGCCAGGTGCCCATGGCCCACTTCGGCGGCAGCAGCGGCTTGCCGGTGAGCGCGTCGAAGCGGCCGATGACGTCGTCGGGCGTGGGGCCGGCCAGCACGTAGTAGTCGATGAGGTCGTCGGGCACGAGGATCTGCACGACACTGTGCGTCGACTGGCACATGTCGAACTCGGTCGGTAGGCCGGAGTCGACGACGACGCCGTACCCCCTGCTGGAGATGTAGAACGGCACATTCTTGTACGCGCGGTCGGACTCGGCGCCGAAGGCGTCGAAGTTCCACATCAGCGCGCGCTGGCCGCGCTTGTCGAGCGTGGTGAACTTCTCCCCGAGGCCCACGAAGTGCTCGTCGGCGGCCGCCGCGAAGCTCTCGTGGTAGGCGGCGACGGAGCCGTCGACCATCGAGCGGCCGAACGGCAGCGTGCGCAGCCGGCCGCTGATGTCGGTGACGCCGCGGTCCTCCTCGACGAGCAGGTTGCCGGCCGCGTCGACGAAGCGCAGGTGCCACGGGTCGAGCGTCAGCTCGGCGGTGATCGGGCCGGCGGTCAGCCGTACGGTGCCGTCCTCGGCGGTGGCGGTCGCCGTCGCGCAGCGGCCGGGACGCACCAGGGTGGCGACGCGGGCCGAGCGGCTGCGGGCGTCGGGGTCCTGGCTGAGTCGTACGCGGATGATGCCCTCCCCGGCGGCGCTCAGCTCGACGGTGAGGGTCTGACCGTCCGTCGTGATCGCCTTGGCGGTGACCGTGCCGGTGTCGAGGCTGGTCACCTCCGCGGCGTGCAGCGCGGCGAGACCCTGTTCCCCTGGGGCGCGGACGGGCAGTTCGGGCGGGTCGGCGACGAACGTCTCGTGGGGAACGAGGGGCGGTCGGAACGGCATCGGAAACTCCTGCTGATCGCGGCCTTCGGCAAGCCATGTGGGGATTAGTTTTTCCGGTAACCCAACAAACGTCAACGCCTGGGGCGGGCAATCGTGGGTCTTTTCGCGCATGCCGCCCGCACGCGTTGTTGTCAGCCGTCCCGCCTCGTGGACACCGGCTCCGGCCCGGCCGTCGCCGCGACCGTGGTGACCGCGTCCGGCCGCAGCCGCACCCGGCGCGGCGGCCCCCACGGGGCATGCACCTCCACCTCGCCGGTGCCCCGCAGCTGCGCCGTGACGGCGCCGGGCGACCACGCCAGGCGGTCCACGCTGATGCCGCCGCGTGCGCGTACGC
>JAEZGP010000074.1 GCA_023437285.1 Actinomycetes bacterium
GGTCGCGGGCGGGCGGTCGACGGGGCGGGTCGAGGGCTCGCCGACCGGCCCGCGGTCGGCCGCCGCCGTCAGGTCCGCCACATGCCTAGGGCTGGCCGGGACGGGCGCGTCGGCGCGGCCGGACGGCGCTGATGTCTGTGCCGCGATGGCCGCCCACACCCGCTCCGGCGGTTCCGGCAGGTTCCCCAGATCCCGGGTCTGGCGGCCGGTCACCGCCAGGCGCCGCATCGTCTCGTACTCCTCGGCGCAGGATCCGCACCGGGCGAGGTGGTCGGTGGCGGCCGCGTCGGGAGGTGTGTCTCCGAGGGCAGCGAGGACCAGGATTTCATGATCTAGATGCTGCACGGTCCGCCTCCCATCTGCTCCGCAACTGCGCCATTCCCCGGCGAAGGTGGCTCTTGACGGTGCCCAGCGGCATCCCCGTCGACGCCGCTATCTGTTGATGACTCAAATCGTCGTAGAAAGCCAGCTCAAGAACCAGTCGTTGGTCGGGCTGCAGACCGGCCAGCTCGTTGGCGATCACCAGTCGATCGATCACCTGGTCGCAGGCGCCCTCGTCGGTATCCTGCGGGGCCGCCTGTAGGGCGGACTCCACCACCCGGCGCTGTCGGGTCGCCTCCCGGATGCGGTCGACCACCTTGCGCCGGGCGATGCCGAGGAGCCAGGCCAGCAGGCTCGCCCGCGCCGGGTCGAAGCTTCCCCGCGCCTGCCAGGCGGCGACGAAGGTCAGCTGGGTGACGTCCTCAGCGTCCGCGCTGTTGCGCAGGGTGGCCATGGCGAGGTGGTACACGGCCGCGCCGTGCCGATCGTATGCCTCGCGGAGTGCCTTCTCATCGCCCGCCCGAAACCGGTCTCCCACATCAGGGTCCGCGACCGGAACGAGGTCCGGCCGGCTATCTGTCATGATCGCTGCTCCCGTGCGGGCACCTGTGGCTCGGACTCAGCGCGCCGGCGGTGCCGGCACGCTCGCTGTGGTGTGGTTCGCGGCCGACCCCACCCTCGGATGGCGCGGACAGGCAGGAACTTTTTGTTGGCCCGCGGTGCATCCGGCAGCGGCGGTGCGGACGAAGTTCATCACGAACTCTGTTCACCGATGCTGGAGGATGAGATGAGATCCAACCTGCTGGCTCGCGGGCTCACCGCGTTGGCGCTGTCTGCCGTGGGCACCGGAGTGGCACTGCTGGCCGGCGCCGTTCCGGCCGCGGCCGCCGACGCGTCCATGGTGTCGGTCGTGCACGGCATTCCTGGCCAGGATGTTGATGTCTATGTGAATGGCGACAAGACGCTCGACAACTTCAAGCCGGCCACCGTGGCCGGGCCGCTCGAGTTGGCCGCGGGCAGCTACGACATCGCGTTGACCAAGCCGGGCGACCCGGTGACCAGTGCGATTCTGGAGAAGAAGGGGATCGAGGTGCCGGCGGGCAAGAACATCAGCCTCGTCGCGAACCTGGACGCCGCCGGCAAGCCGACGCTGAACGCGTTCGTCAACGACACGTCGATGCTCAAGGCCGGGATGGCGAGGTTGACCGTGCGGCACACCGCCCAGGCGCCCGCCGTCGATGTACGGGCCAACGGCAAGGTGGCGTTCAAGGAGCTCACCAACCCCAATGAGGCCATGGCCGACCTTCCCGCCGGCACCGTCGAGGCCGACGTCGTGGCGGCCGGCACCGACACCGTGGTGCTCGGGCCGACCGACCTGAACCTCAAGGAAGGCACCTCGACCATCGTGTACGCGATCGGGTCGCTGGACGGCAAGACCCTCGCGGTAGCGGCGCAGACCATCAACGGGCTGGGCAGCGCGCCCGACGGCATGCCGGCCGGGTCGGGCGGCCGGGCGGCCACCGGCGTGCCGACCTGGTGGTACGTGGTGGCCGCGGCCGGCGTGCTGCTGCTGGCGAGCGGCCTCGGCTGGCGGTTGGCGGCGCGGCGGCGTTGATGACACGTCGCCACCGCTACGGCCCGTCCACCAACCGGTGGGCGGGCCGGGCCCTGCCGCTCCTGCTCTGCGTCGTTGGTGTCCTCGTGCTGACCGCTGCCGGGCTGGTGTGGTGGCAGGCCCGGCCGGCGCCCGATGTCGGTGCCTCGGTCGTCACCGAGTTGGCGCGGCCTTCGCCATCGCCCGCGCCCGGCAAGCGCGTACCCGTGCGGCCAGCGGACCTCCCCGGCCCGGACCCGGAAGTCGCCCCGGTCGGCCTGTCGATCCCGTCACTCACGCTGACGGCCAGCGTCGTCCCCACCGGTGTCGACCGGACCGGCCAGTTCGACGTGCCGCCCAGCGTGGACACCGTGGGCTGGTACCGGTTCGGCCCCGGCGTGACGGCGACCTCCGGGTCGATCGTCATCGGCGGGCACGTGGACAGCGCCACCCAGGGCGATGGTGCCTTCTTCCGGCTCCGCGAGCTGAGGCCGGGCGACACGGTCACCTTGACCGGCGCCGACTCCAGCACGCACCGCTACACCGTCGTGGCGAGGGAGAGGCACCCGAAGAAGACCATCGACCTGGATCGCTACTTCGGCTGGACGGGCTCGCCCCGGCTGACTCTGATCACCTGCGGCGGCACGTTCGATCGGGCCGCCGGCAGCTACCGCGACAACATCGTCGTCACCGCGAAGCCCGCCTGACCAGGTTCTCGCCGGGGTGGCGTCGACCTCCCGGCGGCCGGGTGGAGCCGCGGACCACCTTCGCCCCGGTCCCAACCTCTAGGCGTTCGAGTACTATATCTGTTACAGTACCTGTCGTGCTTGAGGAATTGAGTGGTAAGGCGCCGCCGCCCGGCGACGCCTTCGCCGCTGATCTGCTGCGTGGACACACCGAGACGATCGTGCTGGCGGTGCTGAGCCGCGGCGACAGCTACGGCTTCGAGATCTTCAAGACCATCCGGGACGCGACCGGTGGGGCGTACGAGATCAAGGAAGCGACGCTGTACGCGAGCTACCGGCGCCTGCTCAAGGACGGCCTCGTCGAGGCGTACTGGGGCGACGAGACCCAGGGCGGCCGGCGCAAGTACTACCGCATCACCGACGCGGGCCGGGCCGTCTATCGCGGCAACGTGCGGACGTGGATCGTCACGCGCGGCATCATCGATTCCCTGCTTGACCTGGGAGGACGACCGTCATGACGACCGAAGCTGGGCTGGAGATCCACCGTCTGCTCGATACGGCCTTCGCCGGCATCGACATGACGCCCGAGACGCAGGACCTCAAGGAGGAGATGCGGGCCAACCTCGTGGCCCGGGTCGCCGAGTTCACCGACAGCGGTGTCGAGCCGGCCGAGGCGGCCCGGCGTGCCATCGACGAACTGGGCGACGTCCGCTCCGTCGTCGACGAGACGGCCGCGGTCTCCGCGATCATGCCCGCGAGGGCGCGTCACCGGGTGCGACCGAAGCCAGCGTACGTCGTCCGTACCGTGATCTTGTCTCTCCTGGCTGCCGGCGCGCTTTCCGTTGCGGCCCTGCCCTTCTTCGATGTCGACCTGGTGCTGGCCCTGCCGCTCGCGGCCGTCGCCGTGCTCGCCGCCGCGTGCGGCGTCATCGTGGCCGACGCCCTGCGCCAGGAGACCACGACGAGCTACCCGCTGCCGGTCCGGCGCGCGTACGGGTTCGGCGCGGCGACCGCGCTGACCCTCGCCGGTGTCGGCATGGGCCTGCTGTGCCTGCGCGACCTGCCGCTGGGCTGGCTCATTGGCGCGGTGGCCGCGGTGGTCGCCGCCGTGGTCATGTTCGCGCAGCTCGCCGCCACCCAGACCAACCGGCACAAGCCGTGGGTGATGCGGATGAACGCCGAGTACGGGCACGCGGGCGACCGGTTCAGCGAGGACCCGGCGGCTGCGGCCCGCTTCGGTCTCTACACGCTGACGATCTGGCTCACGGCGTTCGCCGCGTTCGTGGTGCTCGGTTTCACGGTCGGCTGGGCGTGGTCGTGGCTGGCGCTGGTCGTCGCGGTGATCGTCATGATGGTCGTCCTGGCCCGCATGCTCTTCGGCGCACACGCCACCACCTGACTCTTGTACGCTGCGGGTCCCCTGACGACGGCGAGGAGGTGCCAGCGCGGTGACGCGACCCATCGCGCTGACACCCTGCGAACCCGGCGGGCCCGACCCGGACGCCGTC
>JAEZGP010000222.1 GCA_023437285.1 Actinomycetes bacterium
GTCGTGGGTGAGGATGACCGGCCGCACCGGCGCGCGGGCCAGGATGTCCGCGCCGGGGTCGAGCTCCAGGGAGGAGGACACGATGGCCGGTACGGGATAGGCGGCCAGTCCGTTGGCCTCGCGCCACGCCCGCCGGGCCGGGTCGAGCGTCACCGCGTGGTAGCCCTCGTTGCGCACGGTTCCCGCCCCGACCAGCAGCGCGTCGCAGTGCTGTCGCAGGATCTTGAACACGCGCTTGTCGGCGGGGCCGGACAGCGGCTCGGAGAAGCCGCCGACCTCCACGGCGCCGTCGAGGCTGGCCGCGAAGTTGACCCGGACGCTCGGCCGGGAGCGGTCCGGAGCGTAGCGGGCCACGAGGGCCTCATCGTCGAGATCGTCGTCGGCGGTGGGGGCGGGGAAGATCAGGCGCACGGCCCATTGTCTCCCCGCCCGGGTCTACTCGCCCGGGCGGCCCGTCGCCGGTGGCGTGGGCTCGGGCGTACGGTGCTGGCAGTCGCACCACGTCCGGCCCTTGCAGCGGTCGTGCCGTTGTGCCCGGCACGCGGCACAGATCATGTGTTCAGCGTGCGGCGCGTCCACTGGCCAGTCAAGAATGACGGCCTGGTTGAGTGCCGGGGTGAGAGTTTCGGCCCTGGGCGGGCGGCGGCCATGCCGGGGCAGGCGGCGTGACCAGCGGGCGGGGGCCCGGTGCCGGCCGCCGACAGGGCCGCCCCGCGTTGGCCGCGACAAAATCGATAGCCCCGAGTACGATTCGGCGAACTGTTCTGGGGCGGGCCCGGCAGGGGTACGTCATTATGTCGTTTTTTCTGGCCCAAAACAGTGTGTTTTTAACATGCGTGGGAGCGTTCCCACGACCGAAGAGCCTCCCAGGTTAGGCCTGTGACCTGCTCTTTTGTACGAATATCGATATCCATATCGGTAACAACTTGGGAACGCTCCCATGAAGCAGTTGACATCCCCGTCATGGGCCGGCAACCTCATGGGAGCGCTCCCGTCGCGATGTGGTCTGCGCCACAGACGCGACAACGTATTGATGTGGCAACCGCGAATCTCCCGGCAGCTCAGGACCCATCTGAGTGACCGGGAGTGTGTGTGCGCCACCATCCCCCACCACAACATCACGACCTGAGAGGGGTTCGGGATGAGCGTCACCCAGCGCCGCACGCGGAAAGCCGCCGCGGTCGCTCTGGCTGCGGCACTCGCTCTTAGCGCCGCGGCCTGCAGCAAGAAGAACGACAACGGCGGGACCGCCGACGGCAAGATCAAGCTCGTTGTCGACTCGTTCGGTGAGTTCGGCTACGACGAGCTGATCAAGACGTACATGGCCTCGCACCCGAACATCACGATCGAGCAGCGCAAGACCACGAAGCTCGACGACTACAAGCCGGCCCTGGTGAAGTACCTGGCCGCCGGCACCGGCGCGGGTGACGTCGTCGCTCTCGAAGAGGGCATCATCAACGAGTTCAAGGCTCAGCCCGACAGCTGGGTGGACCTGAAGCAGTACGTCGGCGACCTCAGCGGCGACTACCTGTCGTGGAAGTACGACGGTGGCAAGACCGCTGACGGCAGCAAGCTGCTCGGCCTCCCGACCGACGTCGGCGGCCTGGCGATGTGCTACCGCAACGACCTGTTCAAGAAGGCCGGCCTGCCGACCGACCGCGACGAGGTCAGCAAGCTGTGGCCGACCTGGGACAAGTTCATCGAGGTTGGCAAGGACTACAAGGCCAAGACCGGCAAGGCTCTGATCGACTCGGTCACCACCGAGTTCTCCGCGATCATGACGCAGCTGGGTGACCCGCTGTTCTACGACCGCCAGAACAACGTCGTGGCCGGCACCAGCCAGTCCGTCAAGGGCGCCTGGGACAAGGCCGTGCAGATGATCGAGATCTCCTCGAAGACCGCGACCTGGTCGGACGACTGGTCGGCCGGCTTCAAGAAGGACACCTTCGCGGTCGTCGCCTGCCCGTCCTGGATGCTCGGCATCATCGAGACCAACTCGGGCCCCGACAACAAGGGCAAGTGGGACGTCGCCGCGGTTCCCGGCGGCGGCGGCAACTGGGGTGGCTCGTGGCTCGCGGTCCCGACCCAGAGCAAGAACCCCAAGGAGGCCGCTGAGCTGGCTGCCTTCCTGACCAACGCCGACAGCCAGGTCGCGGCGTTCAAGGCCAAGGGCCCGCTGCCGTCGAACCTGAAGGCGCTGGACAACCCTGACTTCCAGGCCTACAAGAACCCGTACTTCAGCGACGCCCCGGTGGGTGCCATCTTCGGCGCCGGCGCGAAGACCCTGCAGCCGGTCTACCTCGGCCCGAAGCACGCCGCCATCAAGGAGCGCGCGTTCGAGCCGGCCCTGCAGAGCATCGAGCAGGGCAAGGCCGCGCCGGACAAGGCGTGGACCACCGCTCTGGCCGAGGCGGAGAAGCAGGCCAAGTAGTTAAGGCACACGGTGTCTCAGTGGCGTCCGGGCTTCCCGCCCGGGCGCCACTGAGCCCGGTCACCCCCGCCTCACCCCGGAATCTGGCCGGGTCAGGGAAGGACCACCACTCCAATGAGCCTCTCCACGAGCGCGGCGCCCCAGCACGCCGTGCCCCCGCACCGGCCCCGGTCGCGGCAACCGCGCGCCAGCTCCGGTAGATTTACGCGTTTCGACCTTAAGTTCTCGCCGTACCTCTACATCGCGCCGTTCTTCGCCCTTTTCGGGGTCTTCGGCCTCTACCCGCTGATCTACACGGCGTGGGTCTCTCTGCACAACTGGAACCTCATCGGCGCCCGCGAGTGGGTGGGGTTCGACAACTATGCGGACCTCTTCGCCGACGCGCAGTTCTGGCAGACGCTGAAGAACACGCTCGGCATCTTCGTGCTCTCGACCGTGCCGCAGCTCCTGCTCGCGCTGTTCCTGGCGACCCTGCTGAACCGCAACCTGCGGGGCCGTACCGCGCTGCGGATGGCGATCGTCATCCCCAACGTCACCTCGGTCGCCGCCGTCGCGATCGTCTTCAGCCTGCTGTTCAGCCGCGACTTCGGCGCCATCAACTGGTTCCTCGGATTGTTCGGCGTGGACGCCATCGACTGGCGCGCCTCGGAGTGGTCGTCCTGGACCGCTATCTCCGTCATGGTCGACTGGCGCTGGACGGGCTACAACGCCCTGATCTTCCTCGCCGCCATGCAGGCCATCCCGCGCGACCTCTACGAGTCGGCCGCGATCGACGGTGCCAGCCAGTGGCGCCAGTTCTGGCAGATCACCCTGCCGATGCTGCGCCCCACGTTCCTGTTCATCGTGATCGTGTCCACGATCGGCGGCCTGCAGCTGTTCGTCGAGCCGTTGTTGTTCGGTAACGGCCGCACCACGGGCGGCACGACCCACCAGTTCCAGACGCTGACGATGTACATGTACTCCGAGGCGTTCGAGAACTACCGGTTCGGCTACGGCTCGGCGATCGCGTGGGCGATCTTCCTGTTGATCGTCATCATGTCGATGATCAACTTCCTGTTCGTCCGCAAGTCGGTCAAGTGAGGTGCACCGATGAGAACCGCTAATCGACGCGCCTGGCAGGCGAGCCCGCTCACCTACATCTTGCTGATCGTTTCCGGCCTGGTGTCGGTGTTCCCGCTGTACTTCATGTTCGTCATCGCGACCAAGCGCAATGACAACATCCACGACACCCCGCCGCCGCTGTTGCCGGGTGGCAACTTCGGCGACAACTTCGGCCGGGTGCTGGACAACGAACACGCCGCCTTCATCTACGGCCTGGTCAACTCGATCATCGTGTCCACGGCCGTGACCGCGGGCGTCGTGCTGTTCGGCTCGCTGGCCGGCTTCGCGTTCGCCAAGCTCAACTTCCGCGGCCGCAACGCGCTGCTGCTGGTGATCATCGGCACGATGATGGTGCCGACCCAGCTTGGTGTCATCCCGCTGTACATGATGATGGTCAACTGGTTCGGCTGGAACGGCGACCTCAAGGCCGTCATCGTGCCGTTCCTCGTCACCGGCTTCGGCGTGTTCATGATGCGGCAGTACGCGAGCCAGTCGGTCTCCGACGAGCTCATCGAGGCCGCCCGGGTCGACGGCTGCTCGACGTTCCGCATCTTCTGGAGCATCGTGCTGCCGATCCTGCGGCCGGCCGCGGCCGTGCTGGGCCTGCTGACCTTCATGCAGACCTGGAACGACTTCGTCTGGCCCTTCATCATCCTCAACGATGACACCCCGACCGTTCAGATGTCGCTGAGGCTGCTCTCCCAGGCGTACTACACCGACTACGCCCAGGTGTTCGCCGCGACCGCGGTGGCCACCGTGCCGCTGATCCTCGTGTTCATCATCTTCGGCAAGCAGATCATCGGCGGCATCATGGAAGGCGCGGTCAAGTCGTGACCACCTCGCAGCCCATCGACGTCCAGCCGGACACCTCCGCGCTGCTCGCCGCCGGGGAGCCCAGCCCTACCGGGCTGCGCCGCTTCCCGGAAGGGTTTCTCTTCGGCGCGGCCACGGCCGCCTACCAGATCGAAGGGGCGGCGGCCGAGGGTGGCCGCACGCCCTCCATCTGGGACACGTTCAGCGTCACCCCGGGTCGGGTGATCGGCGGCCACAGCGGCGCCGTGGCGACCGACCACTATCACCGTTACCGCGACGACGTCGCGACGATGGCGCGGTTGGGGCTGAACTCGTACCGGTTCTCGATCTCGTGGTCGCGCGTGCAGCCCGACGGTGCCGGTCCGGCCAACCCGGCCGGCCTGGACTTCTACCGCCGGCTCGTTGATGAGCTGCTGGACAACGGCATCCTGCCGTGGGTCACCCTGTATCACTGGGACCTTCCCCAGCCGTTGGAGGACGCGGGCGGTTGGCCCGCCCGCGACACCGCCGCCCGGTTCGCCGAGTACGCCGCGCTCATGCACCGCGGGCGCGGCGACCGGGTGACCAACTGGACCACCCTGAACGAGCCCTGGTGCTCGTCGCTTCTCGGGTACGCCAACGGCCACCACGCGCCGGGCCGGCAGGAGCCGACGGCCGCCGTCGCGGCCGTGCACCACCTGCTGCTCGGCCACGGCCTGGCCACGCAGGCCATCCGGGCACAGGAGCCGGACGCGCAGGTCGGCTGCACCGTCAACCTGTACGCCGTCTCGCCCGCCTCGCCGTCGCCGGCCGACGCCGAGGCCGCCCGCCGCATCGACGGGCTGGCCAACCGCCTGTTCCTGGACCCGCTGCTGCTCGGGCGGTACCCGGACGACGTGGTGGCCGACCTGGCCGAGGTGTCCGACTTCCGTCACGTCCGCGACGGTGACCTGGCGACGATCGCCACGCCGCTGTCGATGCTCGGCATCAACTACTACAGCCGGTACGTGGTGCAGGCCCCGCAGCCGGTGGACGGCGCCGTGGACTGGCGCGGCGGCGGCGCGGTCGCGCCGTGGCCGGGCAGCGAGGGCGTCGAGTTCGTCAAGCGCGACGGCGTCCCGGTCACCGCCATGGGCTGGGAGATCGACGCGCTGGGTCTCGCGGAGACCCTGGTGCGGGTCAACCGGGAGTACCCTGAGGTTCCGCTGTACGTGACGGAGAACGGGGCGGCCTTCGACGACGTTGTCGGCCCCGACGGTGCGGTCAACGACGAGCCCCGGGTGGCGTATTTCGACGCGCACCTTCGGGCCTGCCTCGACGCCATCGACGAGGGGGTGCCGCTGCGCGGCTACTTTGCCTGGTCATTGCTGGACAACTACGAGTGGGCGTGGGGCTACACGCGCCGTTTCGGCATCGTGCACGTCGACTACGAGACCCAGGTGCGCACGCCCAAGGCAAGCGCTTACTGGTACTCGGACGTGATCGCCCGCCACGCCGTCGCCGACCTGCGGGATGCCGAAGCTGCCCGATAACCGGGCACAATAGTTTCGGAAACCACACTGTCGGGGGCCAGGACACCGGAGGACACACCGTGAGCCAGCAGCGCACCAGGTCGGCGGGCCGACCGACGCTGGACCAGGTCGCCGCGCGGGCCGGGGTCGGCCGCGGCACCGTGTCCCGCGTGGTCAACGGCTCGCCGCAGGTGTCCGCCTCGGCTCGCGCGGCGGTCGAGCAGGCCATCGACGAACTGGGGTATGTGCCCAACCGGGCCGCCCGCGCCCTGGTCACCCAGCGCACCGACTCGGTGGCCCTGGTGGTGTCCGAGTCGGAGGAGCGGGTCTTCGGGGAGCCGTTCTTCGCCGGCATCATCCGGGGCATCAGCTCGGTGCTGTTCGAAACGCCGCTGCAACTGTGGCTCGCGATGGCGCAGTCCAAGGCGGAGCAGGACCGCGTCGAGCACCACCTCACCCCGCAGCATGTCGACGGCGTCCTGCTGCTGTCGCTGCACGGCGACGACCCGCTGCCGGCCCTGCTGGCCCGGCGCGGGCTGCCCGTCGTGCTGGGCGGCCAGCCCAGCGGCCTGGCCGCGCTCGCGGGCGAAGCCGAACTGCGCGACACCCACCTCAGCTGTGTCGACGCCGACAACGAGGGCGGCGCGCAGCTCGCCGTGGAGCACCTGCTGGCGCGGGGCCGCCGCCGGATCGCGGCGATCGCCGGGCCGCAGGACATGGGCGTGGGCGTCGCCCGCCTGGCCGGCTTCCGGCGCGGACTGCGCATGGCCGGCCTGCCCGTCGAGGAGTCGATGGTGGGCTACGGC
This sequence comes from Actinomycetes bacterium, assembly GCA_023437285.1. Lineage (GTDB taxonomy): Bacteria > Actinomycetota > Actinomycetes > Mycobacteriales > Micromonosporaceae > Luedemannella. Next base: position 6,642 of record JAEZGP010000222.1, read on the forward strand.
GACTTCTCCGAGGCCAGCGGCGCGGCCGCGATGCGCGCCCTGTTCGCCCGCCACCCCGGCATCGACGCGGTGTACGCCGCGTCGGACCTGATGGCCGTGGGCGCCATGCGGGTGATCAAGGAGCGGGGCCTGCGCATCCCGCACGACGTGGCGGTCGTCGGCTTCGAGGACTCCCTCGTGGCCCGCCAGACCGAGCCGGCCCTGTCGACCGTGCACCAGCCGGTCGAGGCGATGGGCCGGGAGATGGCCCGGCTGCTCGTGGCCCACATCCGTGGCGACGACGTGCCGAGCCCGCTCGTGGTGCTCGACACGCACCTGGTGGTCCGCGAATCGTCCTGATCCGGCACCGGTAGCCTGACAACATGTTGGGCAGGCGCAGGTGAGCGGGGCCGGCGCGGTGCGCACCGGCCCGGTGGACCCGCGCCTGCTGCGCCTGCCCGGCATGCGCCGCTACCTCGCCGCCATCGGCGCGTACGGCATCGCGACGGCGATCATCGTGGTGGGTTTCGCCGACAGCCTCGCGCGCGTCCTCGCCGGGGTGGCCGATGGCCGGCTGAACACCGGCGCGCTGGCCGCCACGGCCGCCTTCGCCACGGCGCGGGGCTTACTCGCCGCCACCCGCGGCGCGACCGTCACCTCGGCCGCCGCCACCCTCAAGGCCCACCTGCGCGCCGACCTGCTGACCCGGGCCCTGGGCCGGGGGCCGGTGTGGCTGCGCGGCCAGCGCGCCGGGGAACTGGCCACGCTCGCCGGCCCCGGCGTCAACGGACTCGACGCGTACCTCACCGGGTACCTTCCGATGCTGGTCACGGCCGTGACCGTACCGGTGGCCGTGCTCGGCCGCCTCGCCCTGGCCGACGGCACGGCTGCGCTGACCGTCGCGCTGACCCTCCCGCTCGTACCGATCTTCGCGGCCCTGGTCGGCTGGCACACCGCGAAGGCCACCCAGCGTCAGTGGCGGCTGCTGCACCGCCTCGGGGGCCACTTCCTGGACATGCTCACCGGCATGTCGACGCTGCGCGCCTTCGGCCGGGCTGGCGCCCAGGTCGAGGTGGTGCGCGCCATGGCCGACAAGCACCGCGACGCCACGATGCGCACCCTGCGGGTGGCGTTCCTGTCCGCGCTCGTCCTCGAGCTGCTGGCCACCCTGGCGGTCGCGCTCGTCGCCGTCCCGGTCGGGGTGACCCTGCTCAGCGGCGGGATCACCCTGCCGGTCGCGCTGCTGGTGCTGCTGCTCACCCCGGAGGCGTTCGCGCCGCTGCGCGCCGCCGGCGCCCAGTTCCACGCCAGCCAGGAGGGCCTCGCGGCGCTGCGGGACGTCTTCGCCGTCCGCGAGGCCGGCCCGGCCGCGCCGGCGCGATCCGGTGGGGTGGCGCTCACGCCGCGCGCGTCGCGGCTCGTCTTCGACAACGCCACCTTCGAGTACGCCGGACAGCCGGTCCTGCGCGACGTCACCGTCGCGATCTCGCCGGGGGAGCGGGTCGCGTTGATCGGCCCGAGCGGCGCGGGCAAGAGCACCCTGCTGCACGCCCTGCTCGGCTTCGTGACCCCGGCGTCGGGTCGCGTGCTGGCCGGTGCGACCGACCTCACCGATGTTGATCTCGACGGGTGGCGCGCGCGGGTCGCGTGGGTGCCGCAGCGGCCGTACCTGTTCGCGGCGAGCGTCGCCGACAACATCCGCCTCGGCCTGCCCGACCCCCCCGACGAGGCGGTACGCGCGGCCG
>JAEZGP010000231.1 GCA_023437285.1 Actinomycetes bacterium
CACGGCGGGGAGCCGCCGGCAGGCATCACCATCCCCGAGGACCCCAACGAGCTCGTCGACGCCCTGGTCGGCGACCTGACCCGGTTCCGGAACTGCCGCAGCCGCCGCGCGCCGGGCTGCTCGACCGGCGACGCGGGCTGTGGCTGGGCCTCCTCGTCGCCTTCATCCTGATTAGTGGCGTGGTGCTGCTCGGCTATGTGGGCAACCGGATCGGGCCGGTGGCGCTGGTGGTGGGCGTGGTGGCCGCGACGCTGCCGGTGCCCGTACTGGTGAGTTGTTTTCTCTGGCTGGACCGTTACGAGCCGGAGCCGGCGCAGCTGCTGCTGCTGTGCTTCGGGTGGGGCGCGTTCGTCGCCACCGGGGTCGCGCTGGTGGTCAACACGTCGGCCGGGTGGGCGTTCGAGCGCTGGGGCGTCGCGGACGAGCTCGTCGGGGTGGTGGTCGCCCCGATCATCGAGGAGCTGATGAAGGCCGCCTTCCCCATCGCGCTGCTGTTCTTCGCGCGGCGGCGGTTCTCCGGCATCATCGACGGCATCGTCTTCTGTGGACTGTCGGCGACCGGGTTCGCCATGGTGGAGAACATCCTCTACCTGGGCGGGTACGGGTACGCCTCGGGCGCCGAGGAGGGTGGCGTGGCCGGCGGGGCGCTGGCCGTGGAGGCCATGTTCATCGGCCGGGTGCTGTTCAGCGGCTTCGGGCATCCGCTGTTCACCGCGATGGCCGGCATCGGGCTGGGCATCGCCGCGCGGTCGGCCGACCGTCGGGTGCGGGTGCTCGCCCCGTGCCTCGGGCTGCTGCTGGCCATGGTCCTGCACGCCGGGTGGAACCTGATGGCCACGCTCGCCCAGGACGACCCGTACTACGTCCTCTACGGGTACTTCTCGGTCTTCATGCCGATCTTCCTCACGGTGACCGGTGTCGTGATCTGGCTACGGTCCTGGGAGGGCCGGCTCACCGAACGTGTGCTGCCCGCGTACGCGGCCGCCGGCTGGTTCTCCCCGCCCGAGGTCATCGCGCTGGGCACCCTCGGGCGCCGGCTGTCGGCGCGGGCATGGGCGCGGCGCGTGGCCGGCGACCCGGGTGCGGCCGCGATGCGCGCCTACCAGTTCGCCGCGACCCGGCTCGCGCTGCTCCGTGACGGACTCGACCGGGGCCTGCGACGCAAGCCCGGGGAGGTCGAGGAGGCGCTGGCGGAGGAGCGCGCGTTGCTCACGGCCATCGACGCGTACCGGCAGGCGTTTACCCGCCGCGACCCGATGACCCCGCCGGCCCGCTGGGACGGGCAGCGCTACCACGTGGTGTTCCCTGACGGGGTGCCGCGCGCGGTCGACGCGCCGGCGCTGCCGGTGGTGCCGGTGCCGTTCCTCGCTCAGAGGTAGAGGCCCGTGCCGTCCTGCTCGACGCGGCGGGCGGCCACGGCGTGCACGTCGCGTTCGCGCAGCAGGATGAAGTCCTTGCCCTGCAACTCAACCTCCGCGCGGTCCTCCGGGTCGAACAGCACCCGGTCGCCGGTGACGATCGTGCGCACGTGCGGGCCGACCCCCACGGCGGTCGCCCAGGACAGTCGCCGGCCCACCGAGGCGGTGGCCGGGATCACGATGCCCGCCGACGAACGACGCTCGCCCTCGCTGCCGTCCTGACGTACGAGGACCCGGTCGTGCAGCAGCCGGATCGGCAGGCCGGTGTCGAGATCCGTGTCGGTCACGTTTGCCAAGCTACCTCCCGGGCAAGTCAGCCCCGCGCGGGGCTCGGGTAACGGTGCTGACAGCCGTGGCGCCGCTACGGTATGAAGGCTGTGTCCGTTCGGTTGGAGGGGGTGACGCGTGGGACGATTCGCGCAGTGGCGCGCCGGTGTACGCCAGGCAGTGGAGGCACGCCGGGAATCCGTCCGTGCGGCGACCGCTTCGGCGAGTGCCCAACAGGCCAGCGAACACGCGATCCTCGCGCGTGGCGAGTCGGCACTGGCTCAGGCGCGCGCCGACGACAACGGCCAGACCACGATCGAGGTGGTCGGTCGCGACGACAGCGAGGTGCCGCACGGGCTGCGCATCGCGGCCGGCTGGGCCTGGCGCCTGCTCGTCCTCATCCTCGCCACGGCGGTGCTGATCTACCTGATCGCGCGCCTGCAGCTCGTGGTCGTGCCGTTGGCCATCTCGCTGCTGTTGTCGGCCCTGCTCGCCCCGTTCGTCGACTCGCTTCGCCGCATGGGCGTGCAACGGTCCCTGGCCACCGCGATCGCCCTGGTCACCGGCATCGCGGCCGTCGCGGGCGTGCTGACGATGGTCGTCACGCAGTTCATCAACGGCTTCCCGAAGCTGTCGGAGAACACCGCGCAGGCCATCAACCGCATTCAGACCTGGCTGCAGACCGGCTTCCTGCACCTGAGCGACAAGCAGCTCAACAGCTTCTTCGAGGAAGTGCAGAACTGGCTCACCAACAACAAGGACACGCTCACCAGCGGCGCGCTGAGCACGGCCACCACGATCCTGCACGTGCTCACCGGCGTGTTCCTGGTGCTGTTCTCGACCTTCTTCTTCATGCGTGATGGCCGGTCGATCACGGGTTTCCTCATCGGTCTGCTGCCGTCGCGCGCGCGCGAACCCATGGCCCACGCGGCCGACGAGTCGTGGCGCACCCTCGTGTCCTATGTACGCGCGACCGTGCTGGTCGCGTTCATCGACGCGGTCGGCATCGGCCTCGCGCTGGTGATCCTGCGGGTGGACTTCTGGCTGCCGCTGGCCGCGCTGGTCTTCCTCGGCTCGTTCATCCCGGTCATCGGTGCCACGGTCTCCGGCGCGGTGGCGAGCCTGGTCGCCCTGGTCACGAACGGCTGGGTCACGGCGTTGCTGGTGCTCGGCTCGGTGATCCTGGTGCAACAGCTGGAGGGCCACGTCCTGCAACCGTTGATCATGGGTCGGGCGGTCTCCATCCATCCGCTCGCCGTCATCGTCGCCATCGCGATGGGCGGCGTCGTGGCCGGCATCGTCGGCGCGCTGGTCGCCGTGCCGCTGGTCGCGGTCCTCAACACCGCCGTGCGGGTCCTCGCGGCGCACCGCAACCGGGGCCAAGGAGGTACGGCGCACGACCGCGTCGATCCGGGCGACGACGGCCTCGCCGTCCCGCCCCGACCCTCCCCGGAG
>JAEZGP010000325.1 GCA_023437285.1 Actinomycetes bacterium
AGCAACGGCAGGGCCACCAGTGGTGAGGCCTCGATCCGGTCCCCGTCAGTTGACCTGCCCGCCCGTGGCCGGCTCGGCCGGTTGACGGCGGCGCTGCCACCACATCGCGGCCGGCTCGACGACGCGCGCCGCGACCGGGCCGGCAATGGCCATGAGCAGCACGTACGCCGTCGCGAGCGCCGCCAGCTCGCCCGAGACCGCCCCCGAGGTGACCGCGAGGCCCGCGATAACGATGGAGAACTCGCCCCGCGCCACCAGCGCCGCGCCGGCCCGCAGCCGGCCCAGCCGGGCCACGCCCTGCCACCGGGCCGCCCACCAGCCGGTGAGCAGTTTGGTGGCCGTCGTGACGATCGCGAGCAGCACGGCCGCGCCGAGCACGGGCGGGATCGTCGCCGGGTCGGTGTTGAGCCCGAACAGCACGAAGAAGACGGCCGCGAACAGGTCGCGCAGCGGTTCCAGCAGTTTCGTCGCGTTCTCCGCGGTGGAGCCGGAGATCGCGATGCCGAGCAGGAACGCGCCGACGGCCGCGGACACCTGCAACGCCGAGGCGATGCCGGCGACCAGCAGCGCCGCGCCGAGCACGCGCAGCAGGAACACCTCGGGTTCGCGCGCGTCGACCACGGCCGACACGGCCCGCCCGTACCGCAGGGCCACGACCAGGACCACGGTGATGGTCACCAGCGCGATGCCGAGCGTCTTGAGTCCGCCCAGGAACCCGACACCGGCCAGGACGGCGGTGAGGATCGGCAGGTAGAACGCCATCGCCAGGTCCTCGAAGACCAGGATGGACAGCACCACGGGCGTCTCGCGGTTACCGAGCCGGCCCAGGTCGCCGAGCACCTTCGCCACGATGCCCGACGACGAGATGTACGTGACGCCGGCCATGGCGAGCGCGCCGATCGGCCCCCAGCCCAGGATCACCGCGACGATCGCGCCGGGAGCCGCGTTGAGCACGATATCGACGATGCCGGCGAGCCAGGAGCGCCGCATGCCGGTCAGCAGTTCGGCTGCCGTGTACTCCAGACCCAGCAGGAGCAGCAGCAGCACGACACCGATCTCGGCGGCGAGGCCGGCGAACTCGCCGATGCCGTGCAGCGGGACGATGCCGCCCGCGCCGAACGCCAAGCCACCGATGAGATAGAGCGGGATCGGCGAGACCCCGATGCGCCACGCCAGGCGACCGAGGATGCCAAGTCCAAAAAGGACGGCACCCAGCTCGATAAGGGCGGTGGCGGTGTTGTGGCCGTCACCCATGCCGGTCAGCCGTGGTCGATGATGCGGGCCGCCTCGCCGAGACCGTCGGCGGTGCCGACGACGACGATCAGATCTCCGGCGGTCAGGCCGAAGTCCGGGCGGGGGGAAGGATGGACAACGCCGCCGCGCAGGACCGCGACGATCGAGGCGCCGGTCCGGGTCCGCAGCGCCGTGTCGCCGAGCGTCAACCCGTCGAAGGGCGAGCCGGGCGCGACGACGAGCTGGTGGGTCTCGATCCCGGTGACGTCGCGGTTCTGGGCCGCGATGTGCTCCACGAGGTGAGGAGCGCCGAGCAGGCTGGCCAGCGTGCCGGATTCAGTGGCCGTCAGGGGCACGGCCACGATGACCGCGTCGGGGTCGTCACGACGGAAGACGAGCAGCTCGGTGTGGCCATCGCGGTGGGTGATGACCCCCAGGCGCCGACCGTCTCGCGTCGCGAAGTCTTGCTGCACCCCGATTCCGGGTAGGGGCGTTACATTCACGTTCACCGCGCGATCCTAACGGATCGAGAACAGGGGCCGGTCAACGCCGGACGGACCGCACCCCGGCCGCCAGATCGGCGCTCAACTCACGCAGCGCCGCCATGCCCGCGTCCAGATCCGGCGCGTCGAGCAGCGTCCTGACCAGGGCACTTCCCACGATCACCCCGTCGGCGTAGGAGCCGACGGCGGCCGCGTGCGCGCCGTTGCGTACCCCCAGGCCGACGCCGACCGGGATCGTGTCGTTCGCCGCGCGGACCCGGGCGACCAGCGCGGGCGCCGCGTCGGACGTCTCTTCCCGGGCACCGGTGACACCCATCACGGCGGTGGCGTAGCAGAAGCCCCGGCAGGCGTCCGCCGTCATGGCGATCCGCGCGTCCGTCGACGACGGGGCGACGAGGAACACCTTGTCGAGCCCGTACGCGTCGGCGGCGGCGATCCACTCGCCGGCCTCCTCGGGGATGAGGTCGGGGGTGACCAGGCCGGCGCCGCCCGCGGCGGCGAAGTCGCGCGCGAACCGCTCGACGCCGTAGCGCTCGATGGGGTTCCAGTACGTCATCATGATCACCGGGGCGCCAGCCTCCGCGGTGGCCTCGATGACGCGCAGGACGTCGGCGCTGCGCACGCCGCCGGCCAGGGCGATCTCGCTGGCGCGCTGGATGACCGGGCCGTCCATGACCGGGTCGGAGTACGGGAACTCGACCTCGATGACGTCGACGCCGGAGGCGACCATCGCCTTGGTCGCGGCGATGCTGCCCTCGACCGTCGGGAAGCCGGCCGGCATGCAGCCCACCAGCGCGGCCCGCCCCTCGGCACGGGCCTTGTCAAAAGCCACCGCAACGCTCACGCCTGACCGTCCCCGAGGAGTCCGAAATAGTCGCCGGCGGTCGAGACGTCCTTGTCGCCGCGGCCGGACAGGTTCACCACGATCGTGGCGTCCGGGCCGAGGTCGCGGGCCACCCGCAGCGCCCCGGCGAGCGCGTGCGCGCTCTCGATGGCCGGAATGATGCCCTCGGTGCGGCACAGCAACTGGAACGCGTCCATCGCCTCGGCGTCGGTGACCGGCTCGTACACGGCCCGCCCGGTGTCGTGCAGCCACGCGTGCTCCGGCCCGACGCCCGGGTAGTCCAGGCCCGCGGAGATCGAGTGGGACTCGATCGTCTGGCCGTCCTCGTCCTGCAGCAGGAAGGTCCGGTTGCCGTGCAGCACGCCGACCGCCCCGCCGGTGATCGAGGCGGCGTGCCGGCCCGTGGCGACGCCGTCACCGCCCGCCTCGAACCCGTACAGCCGCACCGAGGTGTCCGGCACGAAGGCGTGGAAGATGCCGATCGCGTTCGACCCGCCACCGACGCAGGCGACGACCGCGTCCGGCAGCTTGCCGGTCAGCTCCAGGGTCTGCGCGCGGGCCTCCTCGCCGATGCCCTTCACCAGGTCCCGAACGATCATCGGGAACGGGTGCGGACCGGCGGCGGTGCCGAGCAGGTAATGGGTCGTTTCAACGTTGGCGACCCAGTCGCGCAGCGCCTCGTTGAGCGCGTCCTTGAGGGTCCGCGACCCGTTCGTCACCGGGATGACGGTCGCGCCGAGCATCCGCATGCGGGCGACGTTGAGGGCCTGCCGGCGGGTGTCCTCCTCGCCCATGTAGACCACACACTCCAGCCCGAACAGGGCCGCCGCCGTGGCGCTGGCCACGCCGTGCTGACCCGCGCCGGTCTCGGCGATGACGCGCGGCTTGCCCATGCGCTTGACGAGCAGGGCCTGCCCCAGCACGTTGCGGACCTTGTGCGCGCCGGTGTGGTTGAGGTCTTCGCGCTTGAGCAGGATGCGCGCCCCCGCCGCCTCGGACAGGCGGGTGGCGTCGTAGAGCCGGCTCGGCGTGTTCGCGTACTCGCGCAGCAGGCGGTCGAACTCCGCGTGGAACGCCGGGTCGTCCTGCGCCTCGCGGTAGACCTTCTCCAGCTCGTCCAGGGCCGCGATGAGCGCCTCGGGCACGAACCGGCCGCCGAAGCGGCCGAAGTGCCCGGCGAAGTCCGGCAGCGCCTGCGCGGTCATCGGACCGGCCTCGGCGTCGCCGGGTGCGAGCCGGCGGTCACCAGCTCGGCGACCGCGTCGCGCGGGCTCTTCTGGGTCACCAGGCCCTCCCCCACGAGCACCGCGTCGGCGCCGGCCGCCGCGTACCTGATCAGGTCGTGCGGGCCGCGCACGCCGGACTCGGCGATCTTCACAACGTTGTTGGGCAGGCCGGGGGCGATGCGCTCGAACACCGACCGGTCGACCTCCAGCGTCGCCAGGTTGCGGGCGTTCACGCCGATGACCTTGGCGCCGGCCGCGAGGGCCCGGTCGGCCTCGGCCTCGGTGTGCACCTCGACCAGCGCCGTCATGCCCAGCGACTCGACCCGCTCCAGCAGGCCCATCAGGGTGTTCTGCTCCAGCGCGGCCACGATCAGCAGGACCAGGTCGGCCCCGTACGCCCGGGCCTCGTGCACCTGGTAGCTGGAGACCACGAAGTCCTTGCGCAGCACCGGCACGTTGACCACGGCCCGCACCGCCGCCAGGTCATCGAGGGAGCCGCCGAACCAGCGGCCCTCGGTCAGCACGCTGACACACCGGGCGCCGCCGTCGGCGTACTCCTTGGCCAGTTCGGCCGGGTCCGGGATCTCCGCCAGTTGTCCCTTCGACGGGGAGGACCGCTTCACCTCGGCGATGACGCCGACGCCGGGTGACCGCAGGGCGGCGTAGGCGTCCAGCGCGGGGACGGCCGCCGCGGCGGTCTCCTTCAGCGCCTCCAGCGGCACCCGCGCCTGCCGGGTCGCCACGTCCTCGCGAACCCCAGCCAGGATCTCCTCGAGCACGCTCACCGGCCCACCTCCACCCGCGGGCTCCCCAATCCGGGTGTCGTCATGCGGCCGATGGTAGGGGTAACGCAGATCGCACCCAAGCCGGGGGTATGCCGTTGCTAACCCTGTGGAATGCGGCATAATGCCCGGGCCCCGTCCGTGCGGCCGAAACGCCGCGCCGGGGCCGGTCCCCGCAGGTCAATCCGCGGTGGGATCGTCACCTCGGTCGATGGCGTCCCAGAACTGCCCCGTCGACCGTCGGCCCGGCGTCCGCGTCGGGCCGCTGTCTGCCTCACCCGTACGCCGGACAGCGCGCGACCCGTCGGACGGCGGGGTCGGGGCGCGCTCGTAGCGGGTACCCATGGACGGCCACCGACCGCCCTGCCGCAACGCGACCGCGCCGACGGCCACGATCACCGCGCCGGCGCCCGCGCACAGCACCGGC
>JAEZGP010000228.1 GCA_023437285.1 Actinomycetes bacterium
GCGTAGCCGTCCCCGGCCGCGCCGCCCGCCCACGGGTGGCACTCGTCGCCGGTGAAGCTCGCCCCGTCGCCCGTGGCGCCGACCACGCCGAGCTGTCGCGCGGCGCGGCCCTCGTCGGCGGCCGTCAGGCCCGCGACGGTCCCGGTCGCGGACACCCCGGTACGCAGCAGCGCCAGTCCCTGCGGCCGGTAGGCGAGGTTCGCGTACGACTGGGTGGCGATCGCGCCGACCTGCGCCTCGGCGGCGGGCACGGCCGCGCCGACGGCGAGGAACCGGCTGGCCACGGCCACGCCCAGGGCCTGCCCGTCGGCCGAGCGCCCCACGATCGAGAAGGTCATGGCCGCCGAGGGTAGTCGGCGGGGCAGAATGGGTCCCGATGACCTACCGCTACTTCTACGACTGCGAATTTATTGAGGACGGCCGCATCATCGACCTGGTGTCGATCGGCGTCGTCGACGAGTACGGGCGCGAGTACTACGCGGTGTCGACCGAGTTCGACGACCGCAACGCGGTGCCCTGGGTGCGCAAGCACGTGCTCGACCAGTTGCCGTCGCCGGCCGACCCGGCCTGGCGCTCGCGCGCGCGCATCCGCGACGATCTTGAGCGGTTCCTCCTGGAACCCGTCCGCGACCGTCCGCACGAGAGCATCGAGCTGTGGGCCTGGTACGCGGCGTACGACCACGTCGTTCTGGCCCAGCTGTGGGGGGCCATGCCGGCGCTGCCCCGGGAGATCCCGCGGTTCACCAAGGATCTGCGCCAGCTCTGGGACGACCGGGGCCGCCCGCCGCTGCCGGCCGCGTCGGCGGCGCGTCACGACGCGCTCGTGGATGCCCGGCACAATCTGGCGCGCTGGCGGGTTATGACCGGTTGATCGTCGTGCGGGGTGCCGGTTTCATATGTGTTACCTGAACCGGATACAGTGCGCGGTGCGGCCCGCCCCGGGCTGGCAATGGTGCCGACGGTCTCCTCGACTCGGGCCCAGGGGCCACGTACTGGGAACCCAATATTTGGAGGACGAGTAACCATGCGAATCGGAGTGCTGACCGGCGGCGGCGACTGCCCCGGCCTGAACGCGGTGATCCGCGCGGTGGTCCGCAAGGGCGTCGACACCTACGGCCACGAGTTCATCGGCTTCCGCGATGGCTGGCGGGGACCCCTTGAGGGCAACACGATGACCCTGGGCATCAAGGAGGTCCGCGGCATCCTGCCGCGCGGCGGCACGATCCTGGGTTCCTCGCGTACCAACCCCTTCAAGATCGAGGGCGGCGTCGAGAAGATCAAGAACAACCTCGCCGGGCTCGGCGTGGACGCCCTCGTGGCGATCGGCGGCGAGGACACCCTCGGCGTGGCCACGAAGCTCGACGAGCTGGGCGTCAAGGTCGTCGGCGTGCCGAAGACGATCGACAACGACCTCGGCGCGACCGACTACACGTTCGGCTTCGACACCGCCGTGAACATCGCGATGGAGGCCATCGACCGGCTGCACACCACGGCCGAGTCCCACCACCGCACCCTGGTGGTCGAGGTCATGGGCCGCCACGCCGGCTGGATCGCCCTGCACGCCGGCATCGCCGGGGGCGCCAACGTGATCCTGCTGCCCGAGAAGCAGTTCGACGTCGAGCAGGTCGCCGCCTACGTCGAGAAGCGCTTCCAGCACCAGTACGCCCCGATCGTGGTCGTCGCCGAGGGCGCGCAGCCGCTCGACGGCCAGATGGTCCTGCACAACCAGGAGCTCGACGCCTTCGGCCACGTCCGCCTCGGCGGCATCGGCCAGTGGCTCGCCGAGCAGCTGGAGGCCAAGACCGGCAAGGAGGCCCGCACGGTCGTGCTCGGCCACATCCAGCGCGGCGGCACCCCCACCGCGGCGGACCGGGTGCTGGCCACCCGCTTCGGCCTGCAGGCGATCGACGCCATCCACGAGGGCGACTTCGGCAAGATGATGGCGCTGCGCGGCACCGACATCGTCCGCGTCCCGCTGATCGAGGGCACCCGGGAGCTCAAGACCGTACCGGTCGAGCGTTACACCGAGGTCGAGACCTTCTTCGGCAGCTGATCCGCGCGATCTTGGAGCCGGCCGGCACTGGCCGGCTCCAAGATCTCCAAAGGGGGCGTCATGCACACCATCGCCGTGATGGGGGCCGGCAAGATCGGTGAGGCGGTCATCAGCGGGCTGCTGCGCAGCGGCTGGCCCGTCGACCGCCTGGTGGCGACCGAGCGCTGGCCGGAGCGCGCCGACGAGCTGACCGAGCGCTACGGCATCCGGATGCTCAGCAACGCCGACGCCGTGGCCGCCGCCGAGGTCATCCTGATCTCGGTGAAGCCGCAGGACGCGGGCATCCTCATGGCCGAGATCGGCCCGATCATGCCGGCCGACAAGCTCGTCGTCAGCCTCTGTGCCGGCCTGCCCATCAGCTTCTTCGAGAAGTTCCTCCCCACGGGCACCCCCGTCGTGCGGGTCATGACCAACACCCCCGCCGTCGTCGAGCAGGCCATGACGGCGATCTCCGCCGGCCCGCACGCCACCGGTGAGCACCTGGCCATCGCCGAGGAGATGTTCGCCCCGCTGGGCCGCACCATCCGGCTGCCCGAATCGCAGCAGGACGCCGTCACGGCCCTGTCCGGCTCGGGTCCCGCGTACTTCTTCTTCCTCGTCGAGGCCATGACCGACGCGGGCATCCTGCTCGGCCTGCCCCGTCAGGTGGCGCACGACCTCATCGTGCAGACCGCGATCGGCTCGGCGATCATGTTGCGCGACTCCGGCGAGCATCCCGTCAAGCTCCGCGAGGCCGTGACCTCTCCCGCGGGGACCACCATCTCCGCGATCCGCGAGCTGGAAAACCACGGGGTACGCGCGGCGCTGCTCGCCGCCCTGGAGGCCGCCCGCGACCGGGCCCGGGAGATCGCCGCCCAGAGCACGTGAGCATCGCGGTTCATTCACGCGCTCACACCTTCCGCCCGCCGAGTTACGCGCCGTACCGTCATTACGACGGGTAACGACTCGCTAACTCGGAGGCGGACATGAGGCGACTCGCGGTAGTGGTCGGGGTGGTACTCGCGGTGATGCTGGTCGCGTCGCCCGCTTCGGCGTTCGCGCACAGTCGGGTGCACAACGTGCCGCTGCACATGCTCCTCGACGTGCTCACGCTGGCCTTGGTCAGCGCCCCGATCTGGACCGCCTACCTGTGGCGCGGCCGGCACCACGTGGGCCTGCTCGTCGCGCTGATCGCCGTGATCCAGTTGCCCGTGGCTCTGGTCGGCTTCGTCCCGCTGCTCGACCCCGCCCTGCACGCCGTCGCGCTGGTCGCGGCCCTGCTGGTGACCGCCGGGTCTCTCCTCTACGTGCGCCGCACGCTCACCGCGGCCGCACCGGTCGTCGCGGAGCCGGTCGCGGTCCGCGGCGCCGACCCGCGCTAGCGCGCACAAGCGCGGTCGCGTGGTCCGCAAGGGGCCGGGGAAGGCGCGACCGTTTGGGGGAATGGCCGCCGGCCGCCACAGAGGCGGTCGGCGGCGCTGACTGTCCGGCCCCAGTCCCTGGACTGTCCGGCGCGGTCCGCGGGGGCGGGGGCTACCTGGGGCAGGGAAGCGGGGAGGCGACCCGGGGGCAGCCCGGTAGCGGGTCGCTCCACTGGCCGTCGGATTGCCGGACGCGGTGGGCCCGGCAATGGGACTCGTGGACGTACCCCCAGGCTTGGAGGATCTCCACCCCGGCGAAGCGGTAGACGCCGACGCTGCGTTCGCCCTCGGGCGCCGCTCGGCGGTAGAAGGTGGCTGACAGGCCAGGCATGGGTACGCCGTCGAGGGACGCCGGGTCGGCCACCCGGTGCAACCGGTACTCGGCGAGGTCGGGCACGTCCACGAGTGACCAACGACGCATCCGGGTTTGCGCAACGCCCGGTCGGGTGAACGTTGTCATGCGGAGGCGTGACCTGCGACGAATCCGAGTGAATCTGGTTCGGAACAGGTCGGGGACCTTCTACCGTGGAAGCAACGACGCCGAGGAGGCCGCCATGACCACCCCCCAGGAAACCGCGCGGACTTCGAGCTTCGATGGCAGCGGTGGGCTGCTCATCACGATCCTCGCCATGGTGCTGCTCGGTTCGGCGGCCCTCATGTTCGTGGCGCCCTGATCGTACGATCCCGCTATTTGGACGGCGCGTTGACGCGGCCGTGAGTGGCCGGAGAAGATCAGCGCGTGCGGTGGTTGGTCCGTTTTTTGACTGCTCGTCTTGATGTCGACCTCGGTCGACGCGCGAGCGCGCTCTGTCATGGGTGATCGGTAAGTATCCCAAAGGCCTATCCAGCAGATAGGTATTACCGAAAACACCTACGACAGTGACCGGAGAACTGACGCACCATGATCACAACTCGTACGCGCCTTGCTGACCTTGCCCGCCGGTACGCGGCCGGGCCGCTTCACCCGCGCTTCGACGCCGAACGGCGCTGGTACGCCCGCCTCGGCGCCGGACCCGACCACGAGGCGTGGCTCCTGACCTGGCTACCCGGCCAGGAGACCGACCTGCACGACCACGGCGGATCGGGCGGGGCCTTCCTCGTCGTCGCGGGCGTGCTCACCGAGTCGCTCGTCCGCGGCGGCGCGCTCGCCGACACGCCGATGAGCGCGGGCACCGTGCGGGAGTTCGGCGCGCACCACGTCCACCGGGTCACCAACCACGGCGCGCGGCCGGCGATCAGCGTGCACGTCTACGCCCCGGCGCTCACCGCGATGACCCGCTACCGTCTGCACGAGGGCAAGCTGGTGGTGGAGTCGATGACCCGGGCGGGAGTGGACTGGTGAGCAAGCCGCGCGGCCGCTCGATCGACCAGATCCTCGCCGACGCGCGCTCGCGCCTGGACCGGCTCGACCCGGCCCGGGCGGTCGCCGCCGCCGCGGACGGGGCGGTGCTGGTCGACATCCGGCCAGAGGCGCAGCGGCGCGAGCACGGGGAGATCCCCGGCTCGTTGATCATTGAGCGCAACGTGCTGGAGTGGCGCTTCGACCCGCGCAGTGACGCGCGCCTGCCGATCGCCGACTCGTACGACCTGCGGGTCGTGGTGGTCTGCCTGGAGGGGTACACGTCGGCGCTGGCCGCCGCCGCGCTGCAGGACCTGGGCCTGCACCGGGCCACCGACCTGGCCGGCGGGTACGCCGCGTGGCGGGCCGCCGGCCTGCCCACGCGTCCCGTCACCCCATAGGTCATTCCATCCGCCGGGACGGCGCCCGCGACTGATCCGCCGGCCGCGCCGGCACGTAATCTGTTCGTCATGAGCCGTGAGTGGCACCAGTTCCGGAATCCGGCCGGCGGGCAGGTCGTCGAGATCGGCCGGCCGACCGTGGACGCGGCCGAGGCGGACCGCCTCGGCCTGGACGTGTGGCGGACGCTGCCGCGCGCGCAGACCCCTCCGTGGCCCGACCAGGCGGTCGTCGACGAGGTCTGCGGCGTGCTGAACACCGTCCCGTCGGTCGTCGCGCCATACGAGGTGGACCAGCTGCGCGAGCGCCTGGCCGAGGTGTGCGAGGGCCGGGCGTTCCTGCTACAGGGCGGCGACTGCGCCGAGACGTTCGCCGACAACACCGAGAGCCACCTGCTCGCCAACGCGCGCACGCTGCTGCAGATGGCCGTGGTGCTCACCTACGGCGCGAGCCTGCCCGTGGTGAAGGTGGCCCGGGTCGCGGGCCAGTTCACGAAGCCGCGCTCGCAGGCCACCGACTCGCTGGGCCTGCCGGCCTACCGGGGCGACATGATCAATTCGCTGGAGGCGACGCCCGAGGCGCGCATCGCCGACCCGCAGCGCATGATCAGGGCGTACGCGAACTCGGCGGCGGCGATGAACATGCTCCGGGCGTACCTCGGCGGCGGCATGGCCGACCTGCACGCCGTGCACGACTGGAACCGTGACTTCGTGCGTACCTCCAAGTTCGGCGAGCGCTACGAGGCGATCGCCCGCGAGATCGACCGGGCGCTGGCCTTCATCCGCGCCTGCGGCCTCACCGACGACGAGGCCCTGCGTACGGTCACCCTCTACTGCTCCCACGAGGCCCTGGCCCTGGAGTACGACCGGGCGCTCACCCGCGTCGCCGGCGACCGGGCGTACGGGCTGTCCGGGCACTTCCTCTGGGTCGGCGAGCGCACCAAGCAGCTCGACGGCGCGCACATCGACTTCATCTCCCGCGTCGCCAACCCGATCGGCGTGAAGCTCGGCCCGGGCACCGCCCCGGAGACCGCCATCGAGCTGTGCGAGAAGCTCAATCCCGACAACGTGCCGGGTCGCCTGACGTTGATCTCCCGGATGGGCAACCTCAAGGTCCGCGACGTGCTGCCCACCATCGTGGAGAAGGTCACCGCGGCCGGCGCCAAGGTCGTGTGGCAGTGCGACCCGATGCACGGCAACACGCACGAGTCGTCGAACGGGTACAAGACCCGCCACTTCGACCGCATCGTCGACGAGGTCCTCGGCTACTTCGAGGTGCACCGCCAGCTCGGTACCCACCCGGGCGGCCTGCACGTGGAGCTGACCGGCGAGGACGTCACCGAGTGCCTCGGCGGCGCGCAGGCGATCGGGGAGGCCGACCTCGCCGGCCGGTACGAGACCGCCTGCGACCCCCGGCTCAACACCCAGCAGTCGCTTGAGTTGGCGTTCCTCGTGGCGGAGATGCTCCGGGGATGATCGACCTCCGCAGCGACACGGTCACCCGCCCCACCGACGGCATGCGCGCGGCCATGGCCGCCGCCGAGGTCGGCGACGACGTCTACGCCGAGGACCCCACGGTCAACGCCCTGCAGGAGCGTGTCGCCGAGCTGTTCGGCCACGAGGCCGCGCTGTTCTGCCCGACCGGCTCCATGGCCAACCAGATCGCGCTGCAACTGCTCGTCCCGCCCGGCGAGGAGCTGCTCTGCGACGCCGACGCGCACGTCGTCACGTACGAGATCGGCGCCGCCGCCGCGATCGGCGGCATCTCGACGCGCACCTGGTCGCCCGTCGGCGCGGACATCGACCCCGACGTCGTGGCCGCGATGATCCGCCCCGCCGGCTTCCACGCGGTGCCCACCCGGGCCATCGCCGTCGAGCAGACCCACAACCGGGGCGGCGGCGGCGTCATCGACATCGAGGTCCTCAAGCGGCTGCGCGGCGTCGCGGACGACGCCGGCGTCGCGCTGCACTGCGACGGGGCGCGGATCTGGCACGCGCACGTCGCCACGGGCGTCTCCTTCACGGAGTACGGGCGGCTGTTCGACACCGTCTCCGTGTGCCTGTCCAAGGGCCTGGGCGCCCCGATCGGGTCCCTGGTGCTCTCCACCGCCAACAACATCGCCCGGGCCCGCGTGCTGCGCAAGCGCATGGGCGGCGGCATGCGCCAGGTCGGCGTGCTGGCGGCGGCCGGCCGGTATGCCCTGGACAACCACATCGCCAGGCTCGCCGACGACCACGCGCGCGCCCGGCGGCTGGCGGAGGCGCTGGCCCCGACCGGCGTCGTCGACGCGGCCCGGGTGGTCACCAACATCATTCCGCTGGACCTGAGCCGCGCTCCGTTGGACGCCCCGGCGTTCGGCGCGGCGGCCCGGGCCGAGGGCATCCTGGTGTCCGTGCTGGGGCCGCGCACCGCCCGGCTGCTCACCCACCTCGACGTCGACGACGCCGCGGTCGACCGGGCCGCCGAGGTGCTCCCGCGCCTGCTCGCCTGAGTCCGCCGCCGCTAGGCGCCCTTGCGGACCTTCACGGTCGTACCGTCGCGGTAGGTGTTCGCGCGCATGGGCGGGGTCGAGGTGGGCGGGGCGATGACGGCGCAGTTGTCCACGCGGGACGGGCCGAAGACGTTGTT
>JAEZGP010000339.1 GCA_023437285.1 Actinomycetes bacterium
CGGCCGCGCCGCCCGACGCGACACCCGCCGAGGCCGAAGGCGAGGCGGGCGTCCGGGTGGAGGAGCGCCTGCTCGCCCAGGCGCTGGCCCCGTGGCGGCAGCGGTATCCCGACGTGGCCGTCGAGACGTCGGTGGCGCAGGGCCGCGCCGCCACGGCGCTCATCGACGAGTCCGAACACGCGCAGCTCGTGGTCGTCGGCGCGCGGGGGCGGGGCGGGTTCACCGGGCTGCTGCTCGGGTCGGTGAGCCAGGCGGTGCTGCATCACGCGGATTGCCCCGTACTGGTCGTGCGCCGCGCGCGGTAGGCACGCCGACGGCCGGCCCGGAGGTGACCGGGCCGGCCGTCGGCGCGTCAACAGACTGACGCGGCTGCGCGGGTCACGGGCTGGTGCAGCTCACCGTCGGGGTGGCCGAACCGTTGCCGTTGGCGACGAAGCCGAACGTGGTCGACTGGCCGCCGCCGAGCGAGCCGTTGTACGGCGCGTTGCGTACCGTCACGTTGCCGCTCGTACCGGTGTTGACGGCGTTCCAGATGTTCGAGATCGACTGGCCGCTCTGCAGGCCGAGGTTCACGGTCCAGCCGTTGAGCGTGCCGGAGCCGTTGTTGCGGACGGTGACCTCGCCCTGGAAGCCGCCACCCCAGGAGCTGATCGCCTGGTACGTCGCGGAGCACGTGCCGGACTGGCCGCCGCCGGTGGTGACGGGCGCCCGGGTGGTGATCGGGGCGCGGGTCGTGACGGGAGCCCGGGTCGTCGGGCCGGCCGTCGTCTGCGGGGTGCCGCCGGTGACCGACGCCGAGAAGCTGTTGACCGACAGGCCGACGCCGCCGATCCACGGCTCGAAGCCGGCCTGGATGCTGGTCAGGTACCAGGTGTTGTTGCCGTAGTGCGAGCCGCGCGTGAAGGTGTCACGGACGAAATCCATCACGTTGAAGCTGATGCTGGAGATGCCCGTCGACACGTACGACACGACGTTGTTGGAGCCGTTGCTGCCGGTCCAGACCGCCCAGCTGCGGCCGGCGATGTTCACGGTGCCGGTCTGCGAGCCGATCGGCTGGATGCTGCCCTGGTGGTTGAGCCACACCATGATCTCGGTGTCCTGTACGCCGCTGGTGTTGCTATCGGCGTTGAGCCAGATGTCGTAGGCCGCGTCCCAGGTGCCGCCGCTCGGGTAGCTCAGGCTGATGCTGGTGTTGGCGCTGGCGATCTCGTTGACGCGCCGAGGTGTGAAGCCCGGGCTGCAGTTGTCGTAGTGGCAGCCGAGGAAGATCGACGGGTAGGACACCGGCGCGCCGGACAGGTTGCCCGTGCCGTCCTGCTGCGTGATGCGGAAGCCGGTGCTGGTCACATTGATGCACTGGGTGGCGTTGGTGCCCCACCGGTTGTTCTGGACCTTGTAGTTGCCGACGGTCGTGCTGCCGTACTGCTCGCAGATCACCGTGTCGGCGGAGGCAGCCGACGTGGCGAAGACCGCCGCGGCCGTACCGGCGGTCGCCAGGATCGCGACCGCGGCGATAGTCCGGATCCGGTACTTCATAGTGCTCCTTAGGTGGACGACGAGTGAGCCTTCGGTCGATTGACAACGACTTATGGCTCCCGCGGCCGAACACTATGCCCGACACTGTGGCGCGCGACACTTTCGACGGTCGTTCGACAAACTTGTCCCCGCTCACCAGCGCGTCAGCGCCGATCGCCCCTGAAAGCAAGCTGGGGACTTCCAGGTCGGCGAAATCCTGGGTGTACGCGCACACGCGTCACCGGGCCCGCGAGCGCGCGGACCCGGTGACCGGTGGCTGTGGCTCAGTCGCGAACGGTGACGCGGCGGCGACGGCGCATCGCGAGGCCGACGAGGAGCACGCCGGCCAGCAGGGTCAGGCCGCCGAGCGCCACCTGGCGGACCAGCAGGCCGCCGTCGGAGCCGGTGACCGGCAGGCCGGCCTCCGCCTCGCCACCGGGGCCCCGGCCGCCGCCGCCACCGGGGGAAGGCGTGGCGCCCTTCGGCAGGACGATCACGGTCGTGCTTGTGGTCTGACGCGAGTCCGGCCCCGTGGCGACGATCGTCGCGACGCCGGGGCGGTCGAGCGTGAGCTGGGTGACAAAGCCGCCGTTGGCGTCGGCCACCGCGAGTTCCGTGGTGCGGCCGGCCTGTCCGCCGGACATCACCGTGATGCTGACGCGTTCGAACGGCAGGTAGCCGCTGCCCTGCACGGTGACCTCGCTTCCAACGGGCACCGTCGCATTGCTGACCTTGATTTGAGCCTCCTCGGCGGGGTACGGCGCCGCGGCGGCGGCTGTCGCTGAACCGAGGACCGCGAGGAGACCGACCAGAGCAACCGTTGTGGCTCGCAATCTACGCATAGCGTCATGATATGGCTGCTCAGGGCATATGTGGCAAAAATGGGCACCAATTTTCATCGGATTTTCGCCACGCAGGCTGTGGCGCCGGCCGTCGAGAGCGCCCACGGGGTGATGCCCGGCGTGGTCACCAGCCGCGCCGGGCCTGCCCAGCGCGGCCCCGGCGCCGTGAGCACCCGCACGTCGAGGGTGCGGGTGACACCGGGAGGAACGTCGATCATGATCGAGGCGACCGCGCGGCCCCGTTCCATCCCGCTGCCGAACCGGATGGCGGCGCGGTCGTCCCGGGCGTCGACCACCGACCCGCCCACCGGGCTGAAGACATTTACCTGGGTACGCGCCGTGTACGGGTCACCCGCGAGCCCCAGGCCCAGCACGGCCGGCGGCAGGCCCGAGCGCGGCGCCGTCGAGCGCAGCCGCAGGTGCAGGCGCAGCATCGCCCGCCCGTCCGCCCAGCACGTCACCGTACGCAGGGTGGCCGCCTGGGTCAGGTAGAAGCCGAGCTTCGCGCCGCTGCCGTCGTTGAGGAAAACCCCCACCGTCGGACGCTGCCGGTCGGCGGCGGGCAACCGCCCCTCCAGTACCGTGCCCGCCAGCAACCGACGCTCCTCGGCACGCGCGCTCCACACCAGCAGGCGCCGCTCCCCCGCCGCCCTGGCCAGCGCCCCGACCGCCGGCACCGGATGCAGCGCGCCGCGCAGCAGCGCCCCGAACATCGCCCGGGTCGCCCCCGCGAAGTACCGGTCCTGCGCCGCCTCGTCGCGCACCCGCGCGTACACGTCGGACAGCAGCAGCCGGACGGCGTTGGCCCGGGTCAGCGCCGGCCCGTCCGGCACGGCCACCGGACCCGTCGCGGCCAGCAGGTACGACAGCGCCACCGGGTCGGTGGCGAGCACGCCGTCGACGGTCTCGCCGGTGCGCACCCGGTACATCTCGCGGAACAGCCGCGCCGCCGTGGGGAAGTCCGGGCTCATGTTCACGTCCGCCGGGAAGATCGCCGGGCGGTCGGTGTAGATCTGGCGCGCCATCGGGCCCAGCCGCCACACGGGCGGGTGGAACACGCGCAGGTCCCCGCCGGCCGTGCCGGTCCGCATCAGGGTCACCGCACCCCGATCGGCACGCACTACGGCGTACGCGGCCGGGATGCCGCCCGTCGCGCGGACCTCGGCCAGGTTCTGGAACAGCACCAGGTAGGTGCGCGGCCCGTCCGCGCCGAGCATCGCGGGCAGCAGGCGCGCGGCGCGTACGCCCGTGGCGGTCATCGCCGCCGCCCGGTCCAGGCCGGTCCGCAGCTGCGCCAGCGCCTCGCGGAC
>JAEZGP010000439.1 GCA_023437285.1 Actinomycetes bacterium
GCGCCGGCCTGCTGGCCGCCCCGGCGGCGGCCGCGACCGCCCTGCCCACGCCGGGCACGCCCGTCGCCACCACCGTCACTACGACCAGCATCACGATCACCTGGGCCGCGTCGGCAGGCCCGGTCGCCGGCTACACCGTCCAGTTCATCGAGGGCCGCACCTCGTGGCGCGACCTCGCCACCACCGGCTCGACCACCTTCACCCACAGTGGACTGACGCCGGATACGGTCTACGAGTACCGGATCATCGCCAACCCCGCGGCCGGGTCGGGCTACGCGGCGAGCGCGCCGTCGGGCTACATCTTCGTGACGACCGCGCCGCTGCCGGACACGATCGCGCCGACCGCGCCGGGCACGCTGATGGCGCTGTCGGTCACCACGGTCAGCGCGACCATCAGCGTCGGCACGGCGGCCACCGACAACAACCGGGTCGCCGCGTACTGGGTGCAGCGCCAGGTCGACGGCGTCTGGACTGACTGGGCGACCAACAACATCACCACCATCTACCTGCGCGACCTGCAGCCCGCCACGTCGTACACAGTAGTGGTGGTCGCGGTCGACCCGAGCGGCAACCGGTCGCCGCGCTCGGCGCCGCTGACGTTCACCACGCGGGCCGCCGCACCCGCGCCGACCTGCAGGGTCCAGCTCACCACGTTCGGTCAGCAGTACCTGCTGTCGGTGATAGTGGAGAACATGACGGCGGCGGTCCTGGCCAACTGGACGGTCACGTTCACCCTGCCCGCCGACCACACGATCAACAGCAGCTTCGGCGGCGCGCCGGTGACCCGCGTCGGCTCGCTGGCCACCGCGACGCCCATGTACGCGACGAGCCTCAACCCCGGCGGCACAGCGCAGTTCGGGCTCATGGCGAGCTACCCGGCCGGCTCGTCCCTGCCGTCCGGCTTCGCGCTGAACAGTTCCGGCCTACCATTGGCGCCCTGCACGGGCCTGTGACGACCCCGGTGGGGGCACCCCGCGTGGGTGCCCTCACGGGCTGCCGGCCTGCCGACCTGGTCGCCCGCGCCGCCGGCTGTCGCCCGCGCCGAGACTGTGGCCCACGCCGTCGGCTGTCGCCCGCGCCGTCGGCGCGAGCCTGCCTGGCGGACGGCCGGCGGGAACCGGCCCGTTCGGCCGTTGCGGGGTTCATTCGCCGGTAGGATTACTGACGAGCCAGGCATTCCGACTATTTCGGGAGAAATCATGGCCGAATTCGCGGGAAAGAGCGCTCTGGTGACGGGGGCCGCGTCGGGCATCGGCCTGGCGGTGGCCCGCCAGCTCGCCGCCGGCGGCGCGCGGGTGGCCCTCGCCGATTACAACGCCGACGGCGTGCGCGAGGCCGCCGCCTCGATCAACGGCTCCCTCGCCATCCAGCTCGACGTGACCGACGAGGCGGCCGTCCGGGTCGCCGTCGAGCAGACGGTCCAGGCGTTCGGCGGGCTGCACCTCGCCGTCAACAACGCCGGCATCGGCGGCGCCGCGGCCACCACCGGCGACTACGAGGTCGACGAATGGCGCAAGGTCATTGATACGAACCTCAACGGCGTCTTCTACTGCCTGCACCACGAGATCCCGGCGATGAAGGCGGCCGGCGGCGGCGCGATCGTCAACATGGCCTCCATCCTCGGCAGCGTCGGCTTCGCCGCCGCCCCCGCGTACGTGGCCGCCAAGCACGGCGTCGTGGGCCTCACCCGCTCGGCGGCGCTCGACCACGCGGGCGACGGGATCCGGATCAACTCGGTCGGACCGGGCTTCATCGCGACCCCGCTGCTGTCCAACATGGATGAAGCAACGCTGGACTACCTGGTGAGCCTGCACGCCGTCGGCCGGCTCGGCACACCCGAGGAGGTCGCCGCGCTGACCGTCTTCCTGCTGTCGGACCAGGCATCGTTCATCACGGGCAGCTACCACCTCGTCGACGGCGGTTACACGGCCCGCTAGCCTGCGGGGGTGAGCGAGCCCGCGCCGATCGACCCCGACGTCGACCTGCACCTGAGCGCGGCGCGCGCCGAACTGCGACCCAACCCACTGCCCGTCCTCGCCGCGATCTCGGCCGGCGGGGCCCTCGGTGCGCTGGCCCGCCACGGGCTCTCCGTCGCCTGGCCGCACCCACCCGGCGGGTTCGCCTGGTCGACGTTCGTCGTCAACGTGTCCGGCTGCCTGCTCATCGGCGTACTGATGGCCGCGCTCACCGGCCGCCTCGTGGCCTGCCGGCTGGCCCGGCCGTTCCTCGGCGTCGGCGTGCTGGGCGGCTACACCACCTTCTCCACGTACGTCGTGGACATCGGGCACGCCGCGGCCGACGGGACAGCCGGCACCGCGCTGGCCTACCTGGCCGCCACGCTGGTCGCGGCGCTGGCCGCCGTCTGGGCCGGCAGCGCACTGACCCGGCGGGTACTGCGATGACGCTGCTGCTCATCGCGTTGGGCGCGGCGGTCGGGGCGCCCGCGCGATACCTGGTCGACCGGGCCGTGCAGGCGCGCCACGACTCGATGTTCCCGTGGGGCACGCTCGCCGTGAACGTGACCGGCAGCCTGCTGCTCGGCTTCGTCGCCGGCCTGCCGGCCGCCGGGCCGGTGGCGGCCCTGCTCGGCACCGGGTTCTGCGGGGCGCTCACCACGTACTCGACGTTCGGCTACGAGACGCTGCGCCTCACCGAGGAGGGTGCCCGCTTCTACGCGCTCGCCAACGTCGTGGCCAGCGTCGTCGCGGGCCTCGGGGCGGCCCTGCTGGGCCTGCTGCTGGCCCGGGCGGTCACCGGCCACTGACCGCCCGCGTCATAGCCAGCGGAGCACGGTTGCCCCACTGGCCATGACGCGGGCGACGGGTTCAGGCGCGGGGGGTCGCCCGGCGGTACGCCAGGACGGCCGTGATCAGGGCCGCCGCGCCGAGGGCCAGCCCGAGCCCGCCCAGCAGGATGCCCACCGACGAGGACGCGTCGTCATCGTCGCCGTGCGCCTCGTCGTCCGGCATCGTCGCCGACGCCTCGTGCCCGCCGCCGGCGGCCTTGGCCAGCTTGAGGACCGGCGCCGGGTGCGCCACCTCGGCGCCGTCCCCGGCCGGCTCGTCGATCCAGCGGACCACCTCGCCGTTCGAGTACGTCTGCAGCGCCTTGAAGATCATCTGGTCGACCTCGGGGAGCGGCCCGAGCGACGCCTCGAACTCCTGGAACTCGCCCGCCTTGACCTGTACACCAGCGTCGGCCGTCCAGGTGATCTTCGATACGGCCTCGGTGATCTGGCGGCCGTGCACCTCCAGCGGCGTCGCGAGCTTGCTCTTCTCGGTCGTCGCCGTCCACCCGGGCAGCGGCCGCAGCGACACCGACGCCACCGGCGCGTCGGCCGGCAAGTTGATCTCCACCTTCACCGTGCCGGCGTTGTCCCGCTCGTTCGGCACCCGGAAGGCCACCTTGGCGTACCCGCCCTGGGTGGCGTTCGCCGTGTTCACCGTCACATGGGCGGCGGCGGGGGTCACCGAGGCAAGGACAACCGCTGCGACGGCGGCGACAACCGCCCCGGCGCGCAACAGGGTTCGACGCATGACCGCGTACTCCATTCGCAGTTCGACAGTGCCCACCGGGCACAACACAGTGGTCGCCCGGGCGGCGGCGCCAGTTCCCGGCGATTTCCGGCAACCTGGCCAGGCGGTGGCCGCTGCGACCCACGCCACAGTCCCGGCGGACGCGACCGCCCCGCGAACGCCCGGTCGGACGCCCGCGGGGCGGGTCACGCGGCCTCAGCCGGTCAGGCCACCGTGCACGGCTGGCCGTTGAGGCTGAACGCGGTCGGGTTGGCGTTGCCGCCGGAGTAGTTGGCGTTGAAGAACGTGTGCACGCTCGCCCCGGCGCCGAGGGCACCCGGCGTACCGGCGTTGAGCGTGACGGCGCCGCCGGCCTGCGTGAACGATCCCGGCCAGCTGCTGTTGAGGCGCTGGTTGCCGGCGAAGGTGAACGTCAGCCGCCAGGTCGACAGGGCCGCCCCGCTGGTGTTCGTGATGGTCAGGTCGGCGTTGAAGTTGTGTCCCCAGTCGGTCTTCGCGTACGTCACCGTGCACGCCGCGGTGGTGCCGCCGGGGGCGGTCCTGATGAGGTACGCGCTGTTCGCGACGTTCCAGTGGTTGGCCAGGTAGCTGCCGGCCGGCGGGTTGACGTTGAAGTAGTCGTCGCCGTTGCAGTCGATGATGTTCTCGTCGGCCGAATCGCAGACGACCGCCAGCGGCTG
The DNA here is from genome assembly GCA_023437285.1 of Actinomycetes bacterium. Lineage (GTDB taxonomy): Bacteria > Actinomycetota > Actinomycetes > Mycobacteriales > Micromonosporaceae > Luedemannella. Next base: position 4,217 of record JAEZGP010000439.1, read on the forward strand.
CTTCAAGGAGCCGTCGTCGTAGCACATGATGTCCTGGTCATCCGAGCAGTGGCCGCTGAGGCTGCCGTGCGGGGCGCTGGCGTTCACCGCCCCCATGGCGTGCAGCAGCTCGTGGGCCGTGGGTGCCCAGTCGAAACAGCCGGCGAGGCCGAGCAGCGCGTACCCCTCGTTGTTATGTCCGTTGGAGTCGCCGGGCGAGTCGTCACCCCAGCTGTAGCCGAGGCCGCACGCGTCGCGCTCGTACCACACGATGTACTTGCGGTCGCTGCTGCCGTAACCGTTGGCCTTCAACCAGTCCACGAGCAGGTTCGCGTGCTCCGCATTACCGGGGGTGTCCGGGTAGTCGATGATCGACTGTGGGACGACGACGCTGGTGATCGTGGGCTCGCAGTTGGCGCCGGTCACCCACCGCACCGCGCGGTACGCGGTCGGCCCGCCGGTGCGCCGCGCCGCCTCCAGGAACTGGGCGTCGATCCGGGCCGGGATGTCGAGCATCGTGGACCGCCAGGTGGACAGGTTGTCCGGTTGCGCGCTGCCGCGTACGTAGAGCAGCTGAACGCGCTTTCCGGAGACGCCATCGCCGACGCAGGTGACCGGCGCGGCGGCGGCAGGCGCGGTGAGCGCGCCGACGGTACCCATCGTGACCAGCGAGGCGCCGGCCGCGAGGACGAGGGTGAGCAGGGCGCGCACCGTTGCGCGGTGTCGGAGGGTGGGGGTCAGCGAGCGAGATCGCATGGAGGTGTCCCGTCCGTGAGGTGCCACACACCGGTTGTGCGTGACACAGCCCGATTGGCTGGTAGGGACGCTATGAACAGGGCCGATACGGACCCGACATTTTCCGTACAGGCTCCGTTACGCTCCGTCGGAGGTTCTTCGAAACATTCACGCCGTACTTTCTCGATAAAGTTCGATCGCGCTGGGGAAGTTTCACGGATCTGGGGAGCCGTAATGCATGTCGGTGTTCGCCTGCTTGGCCCGGTCGAGTTGGTTCGGGGCGGTGTCGCGGCGACGCCCGGCCCGCCGAAGCAGGCCACGGCGGCGGTCATGCTGCTCGTGCACGCCAACCAGCCGGTGTCCGTCAACCGGCTCGTCGACGAGGTCTGGCCCGACCGGCCGCCGCCGTCGGCGGTCGCCAACATCCGCACGTACCTGAACCGGTTCCGGGCACTCTGCCAGGACGGGTCCACATTGTCCGTGCGCCGCTGCGCGGGCGGGTACGCGCTGGACGTTGTACCCGACGCGGTCGACCTGGACCTGTTCGCGTCGCGTACGGCACATGGTGACGCGGCCCTGAACGCCGGCGACCTCGCCGCCGCCGCGCGGCACTACGCGGCGGCGCTACAGCTGTGGCGGGGCGAGCCATTCGAGGGCGTGCCGCTCGGGCCGGCCCTCGAAGCGATCCGGGCCGAACTGGCCGAGCGCCGCAACGTCATCGTTGAGCGGCACGCGGAGCTGCGACTGCGGCTCGGCGAGGCCGCCGCCGTCGTGGCCCCGCTGCGCCGGCAGGTCGTGGCCGAGCCGCTGCGCGAGTCCGGGTGGCGGCTGCTGGCGCTCGCCCTCTACCTGAGCGGCAACCCGGCGGCCGCCCTCGACACGCTCGGCGACGCCCGCGCCATGCTCGCCGATCAGCTGGGCGTCTCGCCCGGGCCGGCGCTGCGCGACCTGTTCCGCGCGGTCGTCAACGGCGACGACGACGCCGTACGGGCACAGGTGGAGCAGGCACCGCCCGGCCGGGTGGACCACCCGGCCGACCCGGTCCGGGCGCTCGTCGCGCAGCTCGCCCACGAGCTGGGCCTGTTCCGGTCGCCCGGGCCGCTGCTGACCCAGCCCGGGTAGCGGCCGCTACGGGGTGTGCTGCTCGATGTAGCGCTCGGGGTCCTTGTCGCGGAAGCTCAGCCCCCGGCCGGACGGGTGCTCGGCGTAGAACGCCAGCCACTCCGTGGCGAGCTGGTCGCGCAGCTCGATGGTGGCGTTGCGGCGGAAGTCGGGCAGCACGTCGTCCTCCTCCTCGCCCAGATGGTGGGTGTTCTCCCGGCGGCACTCCCAGACCGCCGCCCACCACTCGTCGGAGCCGACCTCGTGGCGGCCGGCCTCGACGATCGCGTCGCGCAGCTTGTTGTGGTCGCGGATCGCGTCATCGGTCTCGGCCTCGGCGTCGTCGCCGCGGCGCAGCAGTTGCGGATAGAACACGGCCTCCTCGGCCTCGGCGTGGATGTCGAGGTGCAGGGCCAGCGGCTCCCAGATCGCGCGCAGCTCGTCCGGGCCGCGCGCGTCGTCGAGGCGGGCGAAGGCACGACGGAACGCCTCGTGGTCGTCCTGGATCAAGGCCGTGATGTCGTCCATGGGTCTCCTCAGCCGACGAACTTGTCGTGCAGGAACACGACGATCATGACGCCCTGCATGGCGAGGACGAGCATGGTGAACGCCCGATCGAAGAAGAAGTTGCGGCCCATGCGGGCCAGCATCATGAACACGATCGGGGCCTCCAGCACGTACCGCCACAGGCTGTCCAACGGGGAGTACCCATTCTCCATCGGCGTACACAGGGGCAGGGCGAACATGGCGGCGGAGAAGACCACCAGGTAGAGCCGATCGCTGCCCACCCGCCAGGGGCCCACCGTGGCGGCCAGCATGATGCCCAGCGCCAGCACGATGGTGATCATGTTGATGATGTTGCGGACGGCGTCCGGCTCGACCGACGGCCAGCGCTGCGTGAGCAGGTCGATGCCCAGCATCATGCCCGTCCACGGTGGGCGGGGATGGCGCCACCAGGCGTCCTGCGCACTCTTGAACACCCACGGATCGCCGAACGCCTGGTACAGGTACGCCATGTAGATGAGCAGGCCGGTCGGCGTGATCGCGATCCACAGGAAGTCGGGCCGGATGCCGCGCAACGACCGGATCGGGTCGCGCCACGAGTACCCGTGCTGGCGCAGGTACTCCCAGATGAACGGCGCGACGAGCAGGATCCCGCTCGCCCGCGCCGAACTGGCGAAGCCGATCACGATGGCGGCCCACCCCCACCGCCCCTGCCGCATGAGATAGAGCGCGCCGAGCGCCAACGCGATAAGCAGAGACTCGTTGTACGCGTTGACGAGCAGGAACGCGGTCGGCCACGCGATGACGTAGAAGATCGCGCGGCGGGCGATCTCCTCGCCGAAGAACACCGCGGTGAGCCGGTGCATCAGGATCATGACTGCGAGGCTGGCCAGGAACGAGACGGTCAGCGCGGCCGGGAACGACGCCCCCGGCACGATCGGGTTCACCAGCCGGACGAGCATCGGGTAGAGCGGGAAGAACGCCGGGCTGCGCTCGTCCCAGGTGTAGCCCAGGTCCGAAATGATCGTGTACCAGGCGACGTCCCACTTGTTCCACTGGGAATAGACCGTGCCGGGCGCCGGCGCGTCGCCGGCCGGCGGCATCCACGCCACGAGCGTCACCAGCGTGTACGTGATGACGGCGGCGAGCCAGGTGAGCGATCCGTAGACAAACGACGGTCGCCACGCCTGCCAGCCGGTGGCGACGGCCGGCGTGCCGGGCTCCTGCTCGGCCGGTTCATCGGCGGTCGTGATGGCCTCGACGTCCGGCACCTCGGGGCTTGACCTCGCTTTATCGACGACGGCGTCATTCACGGGCGAATTCTGACACGCCCCCGGTGACGTAAGGTAGCTCGCCGCACACGGGGTACGGTCCAGTCAAGATGGCCATGCCCGAATCAGCGCCGCCCGCGTCCGCGTGGGCGCCCCTGCGTGACGCCGCGTTCCGCAACCTGTGGATCGCGTTGCTGGCCAGCAACATCGGCACCTGGATGCAGACGGTCGGCGCCCAGTGGCTGCTCGTCGACGCGCCGCACGCCGCGACGCTGGTCTCGCTCGTACAGACGGCCAGCACCCTGCCCATCCTGCTGCTCGCCCTGCCGGCGGGGGCGCTCGCTGATAGTTTCGACAAGCGCCGCATGCTGATCGCCGTACAACTGGGTCTGGTCTGTGTCGGCGCGATGCTGACGGCGCTGACGGCGGCCGACCTGATGCCGCCCGCGTTGCTGTTGACGCTCACGTTCGCGCTCGGTGCCGGGCAGGCGCTGACCCTGCCGGCCTGGCAGGCCGTGATCCCCGAGCTGGTGCCGCGCGCGGACCTGCCGTCGGCGTCGGCGCTGGGCGGCATCAGCCAGAACCTGGCCCGCGCGGTCGGTCCCGCGATCGCCGGCGCGCTCATCGCCGACACCGGCGTCGCGGCCGTGTTCGCGCTCAACACGCTGTCGTTCGCTGTCTTCGCCGTCGTGCTGTGGCGCTGGCACCACCCGGCCGACGAGGACGCGGGCGAACCCGAGCGGTTCACCGCGGCGGTCCGCGCGGGCGGCCGGTACGTGCGCCACTCCCCCGTCGTGCAACGCGTGCTGTTGCGTTCGGCGCTGTTCGTGGTGCCCGGCAGCGCGCTGTGGGCGCTGCTGCCGCTGGTGGCGAGCCGGCGGCTGGGCCTAGGCGCCGGCGGGTACGGCGTCCTGCTCGGCGCGATGGGCGTCGGCGCCGTGGCCGGCGCGCACGTGCTGCCCCGGCTGCGGCGCGCCATGTCGATCAATCGGATGATCTTCGCGGCCAGCGTGCTCTACACGGTCGTGCTCGTCGCGCTGGCCGCCGCGCCGTGGGAGCTGGTCGTGCTTGCCGTCCTGCTGCCCGCCGGGGCGGCCTGGGTGACGGTGATGTCCAGCATCAACGCGGCCATGCAGCTGTTCCTGCCGGCCTGGGTGCGTGCCCGCGGCCTGTCCATCTACCAGATCGTGTTCGCCGCGGGGCTCGGCCTCGGCGCGCTGCTGTGGGGCGCGCTGGCGCAGGCGACCACTCTGGAGATCAGCTACGTGGCGGCGGCCGCGCTCATGGCGCTCGGGGCCGCGAGCGTCCCGTTCGCCCCGCTGCGCGACGTCAGCGGCCTCAACCGCGACCCCGCCGTCTACTGGCCGGTGCCGCACCTCGAACTCGAACCCCACCCGCTGACCGGGCCGGTCGTGGTGACCCTCACCTACACGGTCAGCGCCGAGCGGGAGGCGCAGTTCATCGCGGCGATGCGCGCCGTGCGCCGCTCCCGGATGCGTACCGGCGCGATCCGCTGGGGCCTGTTCCGCAGCGGCGAGCGGCCCGGGCAGTTCGTCGAGATGTACCAGGTGCCGTCGTGGGACGAGCACCTGCGCCAGCACAGCGACCGGCTCACGGGCACCGACCAGGCCATCGACGAGCGCGCGCGGTCGCTGGCCGACGGGCCACCCCAGGTCACCCACCTGCTGCCGACGTCGTAGCGGCCGGTTCGGCCCGAGCCAAGTTACTGTCAAGTACAGTGCTGCCATGAGACTCAGCGTGACGATGCGGTACGCGGGCGACCCGAAGGCGCTCATCGAACGCGTGGTCGGGTTCGACCGCGTCGGGGTGGACATCCTGTGGGTCGCCGAGGCGTACGGGTTCGACGCGCCGACCCTCATGGGGTACGTGGCCGCGAAGACGCAACGCATGCAGATCGGCTCGGGCATCCTGCCGATCTACTCGCGCACCCCCGCACTCATCGCCCAGACGGCCGCCGGCCTCGACGCCGTATCGGGCGGGCGGGCCATCCTCGGCCTCGGCGCGTCCGGGCCGCAGGTCATCGAGGGCTGGCACGGCGTCGCGTACGACCGGCCGCTCGCCCGTACGCGGGAGATCATCGACATCTGCCGGCGGATCTGGCGCCGGGAGACGATCGTCAACGACGGCGCCTACCCCATCCCGTTGCCGCCCGAGGAGGGCACCGGGCTCGGCAAGCCGCTGAAGATCCTCACCCATCCGGTACGCGACAGCATCCCGATCTACGTCGCCGCCCTGGGCGACAAGAACGTACGCATGACCGCGGAGATCGCCGACGGCTGGCTGCCGTTCCTGTTCATCCCCGAGAAGGCCGACGCGGTGTGGGGCGAGGCGCTGCGCGCCGGGGCGGCCAAGCGGTCGGCCGACCTGGCCCCGCTGGAGGTCGTCGCGGGCGGCCCGCTGGCGATCGGCGACGACGTGACTCCGCTGCGCGAGGCGGCCCGCCCGATGGTCGCCCTCTACGTCGGCGGCATGGGCGCCAAGGGCCGCAACTTCTACCACGACCTGGCCTGCCGGTACGGGTACGAGGCGCAGGCCAACCGGGTGCAGGACCTGTTCCTGGCCGGCGACCGCGCTGGCGCCGCCGCGGCCGTGCCCGCCGAGATGCTGGAGCTGGGCAGCCTCATCGGCCCGGCCGGGTACGTGCGCGACCGCATCGCCGCCTACCGCGACGCGGGCGTCACCGTGCTCAACGTCGACCCGATCGGCCCCGACCCGGCCAGCGACCTCGCCCAGGTGCGCACCTGGCTCAGCTGACCGGCCCACGCCGAGAGGCTAGGCCCCGTCGCCCGGCGGCAGCAGGATCACCAACGCCACCGCGGCCAGGAGCATCGCCGCGGGGCCGTAGCGCGCCACCGCCAGCACCCACTTCGGCGCCAGGGTGGGCTCCGCCCCCGTACGGGGGTCGACGATGCGGTCGGCCCCCGTGGTGCGGCCCAGCGCCAGCCACGCGACCGCGAAGAGGATGCCCGCCGCGGCGATCGCGACCCAGCCGGACGACGTGAAGCCACTGTCGCGCAGGAGGATCGTCGGCAACGCCGTGAGCACCAAGCCGAGCGCGATGAGCGGCGGCAGGAGCCAACGGAGCCCCCGCGCCGAGGCGCGCTCCGCCACGGCGAAGAAGCCCACCACAAAACCCACGCCGACCAGCACCGACCCGAACGTTCCGGTGCTGATCGTCGCCGGCTCGTCGTGGGACACGGCAGCGACGCCGCTGAGCAGGAGGCTGACCGCGCCGATGCCGGCCGCGCCGGCGAGCGCCACGCGCGCCCAGCCCAGTCGCGGGTTGCGCGCCGGCGGCGGGAGCTGGTCGGCCAGCGCCTGCGCGTACCGCACCGGGTCGCCGAAGGCCTCCGCCGGCGTCTCGCCGCTCTCGGCGCAGTGGGTCTCGACCTCGGCGAGCGCCTCGCCAATCCGCGGGCCGGGGACGTCGCGCAGGCGTGCCCTCAGCACGAAAGCGTCGCGCCATTCGTCGCTCATCAGGACTCCATCAGTTTGCGGACGGTGCCGGTGAAGGCGCCCCACAGCTCGGCGCGCTCGTGCAGGTGAGCCTTGCCGGCCCGGGTGAGCGTGAAGTATTTGCGACCCGGCCCGCCCTCGCCCGCGTGCCAGGACGACTCGACCAGCTTGTCGGCCTCCAGCCGGGCCAGCAGCGGGTAGAGGGTGCCGCCCTTGACCGCCCCGAGCCCCACGTCCGCCAGCCGTTGCGCGATGGCGTAGCCGTACGTGGGGCCGTCGGCGAGGACGCCGAGCACGCACAGCTCCAGCACGCCCCGCAGCCACTCCGAGGGCCACCGTGTCTCACCCACGAGCTAGATAGTATCCCTAACTAGTAAGTCTGTCTATCTAGCAATGCGCGGGGCTGCCAGCAGGGCCACTCGCTATCAGGGCCGGTCTGCGCGGAGGGGCGGCGCCGCGCGTCACTCGTCCGGGCGGCGGCGGTGGCGCTTGAGCTGAGCCCGGCGCGACTTCGACTCCAGGCGGCGCTGCACCGCGC
>JAEZGP010000442.1 GCA_023437285.1 Actinomycetes bacterium
GACCCCACGGGCGCCGCGGCGCCCGTGGGCGCGACGATGAGCATCGGTGAGGTGCTGTCGCGGTTGCGTACGCAGTTCCCGGACGTCACGATCTCGAAGTTGCGGTTCCTGGAGGCCGAGGGGCTCATCGAGCCGTACCGGGCGCCGTCCGGTTACCGCAAGTACAGCGTGGCGCACCTGGAGCGGTTGCGGTTCATCCTGTCGGCGCAGCGTGACCGGTACCTGCCGTTGCGGGTTATCCGGGAGCAGTTGGCGGCGTTGGACCGGGGTGAGCGGGTCGTCGGGGTGGCCGTGCCGGCACGGGTGGCGGAGCCCGCCGGTGAGGTGAGCGCGGGTTCGGTGGAGGTGCGGGTCAGTCGCGCGGAACTCGCCGAGCGGGCCGGCCTCGACGCGGAGTCGGTGACGGCGCTCATCGAGTACGGGGTGCTGGTACCCGGTTCTGATGGGTCTTTCGACGCGGAGGCGCTGACGGTGGCCCGGGCGGCCGCGCAGTTGGCGGCGTACGGGATCGGGGCTCGGCATCTGCGGGCCGCCCGGGCCGCGGCGGACCGGGAGGTGGGGCTGTTGGAGCAGATCGTGGCCCCGATCGCGCGTCATGGTGGGCCGGGTGGGCGGGCCCAGGCGGTGGAGACGGTGCACGAGTTGGCGGCTGTGCTGGGGCAGTTGCATTCGGCGCTGGTGCGGGCCGGGTTGCGGCGCGGCCTGGGCATGTAGTCACAGCGGTATCGCGGGTCACACCCGTTGCGGCGATCACGGTAGGACGGATGCGGACGGTGTGGTGGCCGGCCGTGTACCGTGCAAAGGAGAGCAGGCGCCAGGGGCGGAAGGGGCGAGGACTGCGGTGCGCGAACTGAGCGTCGTGGGCGTCAGGGTCGAGCTTCCGGGCAACCAACCGATCGTGCTGCTGCGCGAGGTGGACGGGGATCGGTATCTGCCGATCTGGATCGGCGCGGTGGAGGCCACGGCGATCGCCTACGAGCAGCAGGGCATCAAGCCGACCCGGCCGCTTACCCATGATCTGCTGCGGGACGTGCTGGCCGCGCTGAAGGCGCCGCTGCACGCCGTGGAGATCATGGAGATGAAGGAGAACATCTTCTACGCCGAGTTGTTGATCGGGGACGGGTTGCGGATTTCGGCGCGGCCCAGTGATTCGATCGCCTTGGCGCTGCGGGTGGGTGCCCCGATCCGGTGCGCGGACGAGGTGCTCACGGAGGCGGGGATCATCATTCCCGACGAGCAGGAGGACGAGGTAGAGAAGTTCCGGGAGTTCCTGGATCAGGTACGTCCGGAGGACTTCGCCGGGTAGCGTTCAGGGGGGTCTTTCCCCGGTCGTGGGACGCTCGGCGTGTCGTGCGTGACGTTTCCCGGCAACCCTCAACGCGAGCTATAGGGTGGCCCCAAGACAGCACCGCGGCGGGAGGTTGGCACATGCGGGAGCCTGCGAGTCCGGGCCTGACTGACGATCCCCACGTGACGCAGGCACCGGACGGTTCGGGTGACTCTGTCGGCTACCGGGGTGTGACGGCGTGCGGTGCCGCTGGGATCAGTTACCGCCAGCTCGACTACTGGGCCCGCACCGGGTTGGTGGTGCCGGGGGTGCGTGACGCGTCCGGTTCGGGCACCCAGCGGCTGTACTCGTTCCGTGACATCGTCGTCCTCAAGGTCGTCAAACGGCTCCTGGACGCGGGGGTGTCGCTGCAGAACATCCGTAAGGCGATCGACACGTTGCGCCAGCACGGCGTGGAGGATCTGGCCGGCATCACCCTGATCTCGGATGGCACGTCGGTGTATGAGTGCCGTTCCGCCGAGGAGGTCGTCGACCTTCTGCAGGGCGGTCAGGGCGTGTTCGGCATCGCGATCTCGGGTGCGTTCAAGGAGATCCAGGGTTCGCTGGCGCACCTGCCGGTCGCCGGCGAGGGTGCCCCGGAGCAGGGCACCGAGGCGGTCGAGGAGCCGGCCGCCGGTGCCGGTGCCGGCGATGAGTTGGCCGCCCGCCGGGCCCGCCGCCGCGTCGGCTAGCGAGATGCGCGCAGGCGGACCCCGCAACGGCCGCCGCGTCGGCTAGCGAGATGGCGGGCGGCCGCGGCGTAGGTCACGTGATCACCCTAGCGTTCGGCGTACCTTGCGCAGCATCTCCGCACGGGCCGTCGCGTCGCCGAGCAGGTTGGCGTCGAGGCCGTGGTCGCGCAGCGCGGCCAGCACGGCGGCGACGGTCGTCGACCGGTCCGCGAGCACGTGCACGAGGCGGTCGACCTCGGTGGCCTCGTCCCAGGTGAGCCCGATGCGGCGCAGGGACAGCGCGAAGTCGGAGTCGGCGACCATGTTCATGCGCCGGTTGGCGTCCAGGGCCGGTACGAACGAGCCCGGCACCAGGGTGCACGCCCGGTAGGCGCAGGTGAGCAGCGGCAGTCGGTAGCGGTACATGCGCCGGGCCCGTTCGGTGAGCAGCAGGGTGTGCAGGCCCCACTGTTCGACGCGTCGGGACTGGCGGCGGATGTCGCGGCCACGCCGGTCGTCGCGTTCGATGTGGTCCATGGCCGAGGCCTGGTCCCACAGGGCGGCGAAGCGGTCGGCGAGGTCGGCGTCCAGCGCCGACCAGTCGCGTACGCGGCGGCGGGTGTAGTCGTTGAGGCTTTCGGTGAAGCTGTCCTTGAGGAAGTGCCACAGGCCCCGGTGCGCGCGGTTGACCCCGGCCAGCGGGCCGCCGTCGTAGATGGCGCGGAAGCGGCGCGAGCCGAGCCGGCCGCGGCGAAACGACAGGATCGCGAACAGGGCCAGGGCGATGATCGTGGCGCCGCCGACCACGGCGCTGGCCGTGCCGGCCCACTGGGCCACGCGCAGCCCGCCGCCGAACAGGGTCACCCAGCCGGGTTCCACGGCGGTGGCCTCGTCAAAGTCGTCGCGCGCGTCGGAGGGTTTCATGTCGACCAGCGCGTCGAGGACGGTGACGACGGTGATGAGGGCCAGCACGACCGACAGCCGGAAGTTGGACTTCTGCAGCGCGTCGGACTCGCGCACGCGGCGTTCGTCGAACGCGTACGTGATGGCTTTGAGCAGGTCCTCGTAGTCGCGTTTGACCTCGGCGACGTCGCTCAAAGTCTGTTCGCCGAGGCGGCGCACCTGGCGCACCAGCACGGAGGAGGCGATGGCGGTGCGCAGGCTGTGGTGACGGCGCTCGGACAGGGTGCCGTCGAACGTGGCCCGGTATGTCTCGACGAGTTCGTCGACGCTGCCCAGCGACTCGCGGGTGAACGTGCCGAGTTGGGCGAGGTCGGCGACGCCCTGCAGCAGGATCTGGTGGAGCAGTTCGACGCCGCGGTGCACGCGGCCGAGCCGGTACCAGCGGCGTACGGGCAGGTGGGTGGACAGGCCGTCCCAGAGGCGGAAGCCCTGTTCGGCGACGGCCCGGTACACGCTGAGGTGGTTCTTCCAGATTTCGAGGTCGGATTGAACCTGGTTGAGGTGGGCGCCGAGGCGCGCCTCCACGTCGGTGAGCGCGGTGATGATGGTCGCGTTGGTGATCTCCTGGGCCTGGGCGGCGCTGCTGGCGCGGTCCAGGGGAACGCGGAGGCGGGCGGGCAGGATCAGGTACCGGGCCCGCAGGTCGGGGCCGGGGGCCAGTTTGCGCAGCACAAGGGAGCGGGCGTTGATGACGGTCTTGATGACGCCGGTCTCGCTGGTGTCGTAGGCGTCGAGGAAGCGGTGCAGCAGGCGGCGGGTCAGCTCGGAGCGGGGTGCGCTCAGGTAGTCGTCGGGGTCGGCGGGCAGGTCGGCGGGCACCACCACCCAGTACACGGGCAGTTCGTAGCGGGCCCCGAAGACCCGGAACTCGCGGGTGCGCAGGTGGGTGGCGAGCAGGCGGTGCGCGCGGGCGGCGAGGTCGTGGTCGAAGTACGCGGCGGTGCGCTCGAGGTCGAGGTCGACGCTGCCGTGTTCGGCCTCCCACCGGCGGTGCAGTTCGGGCAGGTCGGGTGGGCAGTAGCCGGGGTGGGCGGGCGGCCCGCTCCACACCGACACGCCGACCTCGCAGACGGGGGCGCCGGCGAGGTGGTCGAAGCGCAGTTCGATGACGACGTAGAAGTGCGGTACGCCGGGCGGGATGACGGGTCGCCGGCGCGGCGGGCCGGCCGGTTCGGTGACGGCGAGGAACCGTTGCGCGTCGAGGACGACGCGGTGGCGTAGGGCGGCGAGGCGCTTTCGGGGTTGGGTTTCCTCGCGGGGGTTCTCCGCGCGGCTGAGCGCCTGCCAGGCGGTGCGGACCTGCTGTTGCAGCCATTCGAGCAGGTCGGCGGCCGCGTCGTCGCGCAGGTGGCGCAGCGGGTCGCCCACCGGGGCGTCGGGCAGGGCGGTGTCGGTTTCCGGGTCGACGCGCAGCCACGCGTGGCCGGGTCGTACGCAGTTGGGTTCCTGGTTGAGCAGGCGGCGCAGCAGTTCGCCGTGGCCGGGTTCGGTGTCGCTGGGTTGCAGGCGCCACAGCGATGTGGTCACGAGTACGAGCCGGTTGAATGCGGCGCCGTCCGCCCCCGTATCCATGAACATATTCATTCATGACGGCCCGTGCCCTGTCGATCGGCCGCCGGTCCCCACTGTGGAGAGTTTTGGCCATGGGCCGTACGGGTAAACGCCCTGCTGGACAGTGATGCGACAGGTGAGGAGGCGGCCATGAGCCGAAAGCGGACCAAGGAGGTGTCGCGTCTCGTCGACAACGCGTGGGGAAACCTCACGTCGGCGGCGAGCTCCGGCGGTGACAAGGCGAAGTCGTACGGTGGGAAGGTCAGCGCCGGTTCCAAGGAGGCCAAGCGGCGTGCGGACGCCGCGATGAACGCCTTGGCCGGCAAGAAGCCCAAGCCCCGGTGGGGTTTGATCGCCGGCGCCGCGGCGCTGGGTGTCGCGCTGGGCTGGGTGGCGACCGCGTTCGGCCGTAAGGCTGTGGACACGGCGCAGGACAAGCTGACCGAGCAGGCCGACGACCTGCGGCTGTATGCCGACGAGGTCACCCCCGCGCACTGACCGTTGCGTCGCCGGGCCGGTGTGGGATCTCCCACAGCG
>JAEZGP010000460.1 GCA_023437285.1 Actinomycetes bacterium
GACGACCGCGCGCCAGGCGGGGACCGCCGAGTGCCGCCACACCCAGACGACCGCGCGCCAGGCGGGGACCGCCGAGTGGCGCCACGCCCAGGCGACGCCTCGGCCGGCCGGTCGCAGCAGGTACCGGTAGCAGAACCGGCCGAGTACGCCGGCGAGCCACCACGCGCCGACGAACACACCGACGACGAGCTTGCCCGCCAGAAGCAGGATCCGGCCGACGAAGACCACGACCGGACGCAGCGCCGCCCGCCATACCGCCGCGACGCCCGCGCCGATCGCCCGGCCCGTGGCGGCCAGTGCCCGACCCACGACCGCCAGGGCGTACCCGGTCCACCGCCAGCCGGCGGCGAGGCCGCGACCCAGGGCGACCACCACGAACACGATCACCCGGCCGAGGCCCTTGACGAGCCACCACAGGCCCAGGACCAGCCACTTCAGGGGCAGTACGACCAGGTGGCGGACGAGCCAGCCCAGCGGTCGCAGCACGTACGCGATGAGAAGTCCGCCGACGAAGCGCAACGCGCGTCCCATGGCGGCGACCATCGGCCGCACGCCGCGCCGGGTGCCGGTGAACAGCCAGGTGACGAAGTGGACGACGGCGCGCACCGCCGGCCGGACAACCCGCACCGAGAGCCACACGAGCGGCCACAGCACGAGGTTGACGATCGTCCAGAGCAGCGGCCGCCAGACCAGATACACCATCGCCCAGGCCAGCGGCCGCCAGACCAGGTGCACGGCCGCCCAGGTCAATGGTTGCCACACCAGGTGCACCGCCGCCCAGGACAAGGGCTGCCACACCAGGTGCACCGCCGCCCAGGACAAGGGCTGCCACACCAGGTGAACGGCCGCCCAGGTCAGCGGCTGCCACACGACGTTGACCGCCACCCACACCAGCGGTCGCCACACCAACTCGACCGCGACCCACACGGCCGGCCGCCAGATCACGTTCACCGCGAACCAGACCAGCGGACGCCAGATGACCGTCTCGACGAACCAGCCGATCGGCGCGACGACGTGCCGGCGCAGGAAGCGGCCGGCGAGGATCAGGAACTCCCACGCCACCCGCACCGGCACCACGACGGCGAGGGCGACGATCCGGACCGGCCACTCGATCCACGGCGCGACGGGCCGCTCCCGTTCCGGCCCTGATTCGATCATGGCCGGAACGGTAGCGACGATCTCAGTTCCCGCGCAGCAAAGCGTCAGGCAGCCGACGGACCCACGTTCGTCCGCGATCGGACGATCTCGGCGACGTGGGCGACGGCCTCGTCGACCGGTACGCCGTTGCGCTGTGAGCCGTCGCGGTAGCGGAAGGACACGGTGCCGCCCGCGACGTCGTCGTCGCCGGCGATCGCCATGAACGGGACCTTCTGCTGCTGCGCGGTGCGGATCTTCTTCTGCATCCGGTCGTCGGAGTAGTCGACCTCGGCGCGGATGCCCTCGGCGCGCAGCTTCGCGACGAACTGCGCAAGGTAGTCGGCGTGGTCGTCGCGGATCGGGATGCCCACCACCTGCACCGGCGCCAGCCAGGCCGGGAAGGCGCCGGCGTAGTGCTCGGTGAGCACGCCGAAGAAGCGCTCGATCGAACCGAACTTCGCCGAGTGGATCATCACAGGCTGCTGGCGGGTGCCGTCGGCCGCCTGGTATTCCAGGCCGAAACCCTTGGGCTGGTTGAAGTCGTACTGGATGGTCGACATCTGCCAGGTGCGGCCGATCGCGTCGCGCGCCTGCACCGAGATCTTCGGGCCGTAGAACGCGGCTCCGCCCGGGTCGGCCACCAGCTCCAGCCCGGACTCGGCGGCGACCTCCTCCAGCACGGCGGTCGCGGTCGCCCAGTCGGCGTCCGAGCCGACGAACTTGTCCGGCTTGGAGTCGTCGCGGGTGGACAGTTCCAGGTAGTAGTCGTCCATGCCGAAGTCGCGCAGCAGGCTCAGCACGAAGTTGAGCAGGTGCCGTACCTCGGCGCCGGCCTGCTCCGGGGTGCAGTACGAGTGGGAGTCGTCCTGGGTGAGCCCGCGCACCCGGGTGAGCCCGTGCACCACGCCCGACTTCTCGTACCGGTAGACCGACCCGAATTCGAACAGCCGCAGCGGCAGCTCCCGGTAGGACCGCCCCCGCGATCGGAAGATCAGGTTGTGCATGGGGCAGTTCATGGCCTTGAGGTAGTAGTTCGCGCCCTCGAACTCCATGGGCGGGAACATCGTGTCGGCGTAGTACGGCAGGTGACCCGAGGTGTGGAAGAGGCCTTCCTTGGAGATGTGCGGGGTCCCGACGTACTGGAAGCCCTCCTCGATGTGCCGGCGGCGGACGTAGTCCTCCATCTCCCGCTTGATCACGCCACCCTTGGGGTGGAACACGGCCAGGCCGGAGCCCAGCTCGTCGGGGAAGGAGAACAGGTCGAGGTCGCTGCCCAGCTTGCGGTGGTCGCGGCGGGCCGCCTCCTCCAACAGCTTGAGGTAGTCCTTGAGCTGGTCGCGGGTCGGCCACGCGGTGCCGTAGATCCGCTGCAGCTGCGGGTTTTTCTCCGAACCCCGCCAGTACGCCGCGGCGACGCGCATCAGCTTGAACGCGCCGATGAGCCGGGTGCTCGGCAGGTGCGGGCCCCGGCACAGGTCGCCCCAGCAGCGGTTGCCGTCCCTGTCGAGGTTGTCGTAGATGGTCAGCTCGCCGCCGCCCACCTCCATCACCTCGGCGGAGTCCACGTCGCCCTTGATGTCGACCAGTTCGAGCTTGAACGGCTCGTCGGCCAGTTCGACCTTGGCCTCGCCCAGGGAGGCGAAGCGGCGACGGCGGAAGGTCTGACCCGACTTGATGATCTCCTGCATGCGCTTTTCGAGCTTGGCGAGATCGTCGGGGTGGAACGGCTTGGGCACGCCGAAGTCGTAGTAGAAGCCGTTGTCGATGGGCGGCCCGATGCCGAGCTTCGCCTCGGGAAACAGGTCCTGTACGGCCTGGGCGAGCACGTGGGCGGTCGAGTGGCGCAGCACGCTCAGCCCGTCGGGCGAGTCGATGCTGACCGGCTCGACGGACTCCTCGAACTCGGGCACCCAGTCCAGGTCGCGCAGCCGCCCGGAGGAGTCGCGGACCACCACGATGGCCTTGGGCCCGTTGACGGGCAGGCCAGCCGCCGCGACCGCGTCCGCCGCCGTCGTACCGGCCGGGACGACGACAGGGTCGACCACGGGCGCGGATACACGAGGTGCGGACACGATGATCTCCTTAGTTGGGGGAAACGCTGATGAGTTGATGCTATCGGCCGGCGCGACCCGTTTTGCCCGGGGGCGCCTGGGGGCGCCGACACCCACCTGACGTCCAGCCGCCGTTCACGGGACACGCAACTTCCTGGCTCCCGGGCAAACTCGTCGATACCGTGGAAGGATGGCTGATCTCTCTCCTCGGCTGGTACGCGCCGTGGAGGCGCGCTACCGCACCTACTTCGCCGACCGGCCGGCGACGCCGTTCGCGCTCGCCGGCGCCGACGGCTCCACCCACGTGTTCGGCGCCGGCGCGCCGGCCTTCACCATCACCGTCCTCGACGCGGTCGGCGCCAAGGCGCTGGCCTCCCTCGACCAGCTCCAGGTCGCCGTCGCGTACCTGCGCGGCCACCTCGACGTCGAGGGCGACGTCATGGCCGTACTGGCCATGCGCAAGTTCTTCCCCGACTTCCACCCGATCGCGTGGCTGGCCCGCTTCGCCCCGATGGCGCTGCGGGGCAGGACCGAGCACGACCGCCGGTCCATCTCGGCGCACTACGACCGCGAATCCGACTTCTTCCTCACGTTCCTCGACACCCGCCACCGCTGCTACACCGAGGGCCTGTTCGTCCGCGACGACGAGCCGCTCGAGGACGCGATGACCCGCAAGATGGACAACGCGATCGAGGCGCTGCGCCTGCGACCCGGCGACCACGTGCTCGAGGTGGGCGGCGGCTGGGGCGCCTTCATGGAGTACGCGGCCGGCAAGGGCATCAACGTCACCTCGCTGACGCTGGCGCGCGAGTCCGAGGAGTACCTCAATGACCTCATCGCCAAGCGCGAGCTGAGCACGGCGACGGTCGTCAGACAACACCTCCTGGAGTACGCCGCGCCGCGCCGCTATGACGCGATCGTGAACATGGGCGTGACCGAGCACCTGCCCAACTACCGGGCGACGGTGCGCAAGTACGCCGAACTGTTGCGACCCGGCGGGCGGGTCTACCTCGACGCCCTGGCCATGCGCGCCAAGCACCGGGTGTCGACGTTCATGAGCCGGTACGTGTACCCGGGCAAGTCCTCGCCGCTGCTGCTGCACGACTACCTGCGCGAGGTCGCCCGGTCGCCGTTCGAGCTGGTCAGCGTCAACGACGACCGGCACAACTACTACCTGACGTGCCGGGAGTGGGCCCGCCGCCTCGACGCCGCCCGCGACGAGGTCGTGCAACGCTGGGGCGACCCGCTTTACCGGCGCTTCCGCATCTTCCTGTGGGGCTCGGCGGCCGGGTTCGACACCGGGCTCGTCCAGGCGTACCGCTGGGTTCTGCAGTTGCCGGCGCGGGCGGGCACCTAAAAGTCGGCGAAGACGCGGCGCTCGACACCGTCGACCGTGACCGTCCCGCCGTGCGGGAGGATCCACTGCGGCCTGGTGTGACCGAAGGGGATGCCGACGCAGACGACCGCGTCGGAGTTGTAGCGGCCGACGAGGTCGACCACGACGTCGCGCTGGCGCTCGCGCAGGCGGCGGCGCTCCTCGGGGGCCGGGCGGCGGGTGAAGTCGGACACCGGCGGCCGCGCCACCAGCACCGCGTCCACCGCGGCGAGCAGCCCCCGCTCGC
>JAEZGP010000462.1 GCA_023437285.1 Actinomycetes bacterium
CGGGGGGGCGCCGCCCCCCCCCCCCCCCCCCCCCGTCACCGCAGGAAGTCCAGCTTGTCGGCGAGGTAGGTGTAGCCGAGGTACGCGATGACGTCGAGCAGCGTGTGGGCCAGGATCAACGGCCACAACCGCTTCGTACGCGTATAGAACCAGCCGAACGCCAGTCCCATGATCACGTTGCCGATGAAGCCGCCGATGCCCTGGTAGAGGTGGTACGTGCCGCGCAGCAGCGCGCTCGCCACGATCGCCGGCCAGGCGCCCCAGCGCAGGTCGCGCAGCCGGGTGAGCAGGTACCCGACGACCACGACCTCCTCGATCACCGCGTTGCCGATCGCGGCCAGGATGAGCACGGGCACGGCCCACCAGATGGAGGGGAGGTTCGCCGCGGCCACGGCCGTGTTGATGCCCATCTCCTTGGCGGCCACGTAGAGCCCGATGCCGGGCAGCCCGATGGCCGCCGTGATGCCGAGACCGGTGAGCACGTCGAACGCCGGGCGGGACCGGTCCAGGCCCAGCGCCGCCGGCACATCAGGGTGGTCGCGCCGCAGCAGGTGGATCGCCAGCAACGCCGGGATGATGTTGAACAGCACGCCGAGCAGTTGGTACGACAGGTCGAGCCACGGTCGGCCGGGCGCCTGCGACGGGTTGAGCGTCGTCGTCTGCGACGCCAGCGGCGCGGGGGCGGTCAGCTTTCCGACGAAGCTCACGATCGAGTACAGCGCGGACTGCCCGAGGCTCACGCCCAGCATGAGCAGGACCTCGCGTCTGCGCACTACATCCGACAGCACGACGCGAGCGTAGTCAGTACCGCCAGGGCAGGCCCGCCCCGTCGTACTCGGACACGGGTACCAGCGGCACGCCGGGGTGCATCCGTTCCGGGTAGAGGACCCCGTCGAGGTGGTCGATCTCGTGGGCGACGAGCCGGGCGAGGGCCCGGTCGAACCGGGTTTCCACGGGCGTACCGTCGGGCAACTGGTGGCGCACGTCGATCACGGTGGGTCGAGGGACCTGCCCGCGCACGTCGAAGAACGACAGGCACCCTTCGTAATGTTCGTCGTGTTCGGAGGCGGACGCGACGATTGTCGGGTTGAGCAGCACGATGTCGGCGCCGCCGGTGGGGCGCACGATCGCGGCCGCCCAGCCGATGCCGACCTGCGGGGCGGCGATGCCGGCACCCTTGCTGAAGTGGTGCAGGCTCATGACGCGGCCGAGGGTCTCGCGGAGGCGTTCGATCACCTCTTCGGCGAGGGCCCGGTCGGCGGGCAGGTCGAAGCGGCGGGCGGGCGTGGTCAGGATGGGGGCGCCCCGCTGCACGACGCCGGCGGCGCGCATCCGGTCGCTGGGTGCCCCGGCGGCGCCCCGAAACCGCCATTCCAGGCGGTACCGGGCGTTGAGGGGCGGGTTGTCGGTGGCCCAGTCGAAGGTGACCCGGTCGCCCTCCGCGCGGTACGCGATGGGGGTACGCAGCGGCGTGGCGTCGGCTGTGAAGGAGCTCTCCACGCCCCACACGATCGGGTCGAGCGCGGCCGGGAAGTCGAGCCGTACGGTGAGCCGCTCGGTGGGCAGCCGGATGGCCCGCTGGAACCAGGTGCCCCACTTGTCCTCGCCGACGGAGTACTCGTACTCGATGGTGGTCCGCTGGCCGGGGTAGAGCGGGAAGCGGGAGTCGGCGTTCTCGAACAGCAACCAGACCTCCTTGAAGGAGTCCCGGTCGTGGGTGGGGCGGATCATCATGGGTTCGCCGGCGCTGCGGGCGGTGAGCTCCAGTTCGGTCCAGCTCAGCGGGTGGGTGCGGTAGTACCGGTTGGACCGCTCGGGCTCGCCGGGGTAGCGGTCGACGGCGACGCGGACGAGGTAGCGGGTGACCGGCTCGGTGCCGGCGTTGTAGAGCGCGCGGCGCACCAGGCAGCGGTAGCGGCCGCCGATGAAGGTCAGCTCGGCCAGTTCCCGTTCGACGATGAGGCCGGGCTGCAGGTTCTGCCGCTGCTCGGGCGGGCCGAGGCGGCGTCCGCCGGTGTGCCGGCCGCCGGAGGCGCTGCGCGCGTCGTCGTACTCGCGGAAGAGTTGCCAGATGACGCCGGAGGCGCGCAGGACGGTGTCGGCGCGGCGGGCGAAGTCCTCGGTGGGGCGGTGCCGTTTGGCTTCGACGTGGCTGACGTACGAGGGGTCGAAGCCCATTTCGGCGGCGAGCTGCTTCTTGCTGAGGCCCCGTTCCTCCCGAAGATGGGCAAGGGCGTCGGCGAAGGCGGTCGCGGCCCGATCGACCGGCGGTTCCGTCATAACCGATCTCCTCGCCGGGTCAGGGGGGAGCAGCACTCGGCGCTGTCTTAAGTGTTTCTCGCGTCCGGGGGCACACCGGCCGACCGACACTTTTCTGACAAAATGCTTGACAGGGCCTGATCTCCCCCGGCCGGCAGCGGTACTCTGGTAAGGCTTACCTAAACGCGCTACTGTGATGCGTCTGCGATCACCACGCACGGGGAAGGGAGTGAAGCGTGACCGCCGTTCTGAGCCGGACCGCCGACCCCCTCGCCCCGCTCCTGGACACCCTCGCCCGGATGGACGGGCCCGGCGTCGCCGGCCTGACCCCCGGCGTCCGCGTGAACTCCGGCCACCTGGGCTGGGTCGGCGCCACCCGGCTCGTGTCCGGCGAGGCCCTGCCCGGCCTGCTCGACACCGCCGCCCGCCGCTGGCAGGCCAGCCCGCACGCCGCCGCCGCCCTGGCCTGGAAGTGCTACAGCTACTGGGTCTCCCTGCCGGCGGTGCTGAGCTTCGCCGTCGCCCGGCGGGTGCCGCTCATGACGCCCGACGCCGTGGCCGCCCGGTGGTCGCCGCATCAGCCGTTCCTGACCGCCGGCATGACCCGCGTCCGGGTCGCGATCCTGGCCAGCGACCCGCTGGCGGTCGCCCCGACGCCCGAGGTCGTCGTGGTGCCCGACGAGGCCGCGCTGCGTGAGATCCTGCGCGTCTCGCTCATCGACGCGCACCTCACCCCGCTGCTCGACCGCGTCCGCGAACACGTCCACCTCGGCGCCCGTACGCTCTGGGGTTCTCTCGCGTCGGGGGTGGCCCACGGCCTGTCGCGGGCCGCGGACGCCATCCCGGGGTCCACCCTGGACGCCGCGCACGACCTGCTGGATCTGTTCGACGTGGACGACCTGGTGACGCTGGAGTCCGCGGCCACCGGCGCCGGGCTGTGCGTGCGGCGGCGCACCTGTTGCCTCGCGTTCACCCTGCCGGAGCCCAAAGTGTGCACCGGCTGCGTGATCAGACACCCCTGACTTCTGCGCGTGAGGCGGGCAGAATCGCCGGCATGACCTCCCCTCATCCACTTGACCGCCTCACCGCAGACGAGATCACCGCGGCCCGCGCGCTGCTCGCCGAGCACGGGCTGGTCGGCCCCGATACCCGCTTCCCCTACCTGGCGTTGGAGGAGCCGACGAAGGACGTCGTGCTCAACCACAAGCCGGGCGACCCGATCGACCGGCGGGTCCGCGCCATCCTGCTCGACGTCCGCACCGGCGCGTCCCGCGACGTCGTCGCCTCGCTGACCCGGCAGGCGATCGACCGCGACACCGCGCTCGACCCGGTCCGCGACGGCCAGCCGCCCATCATGCTCGAGGAGTTCATGGCGGTGGACGAGATCGTCAAGGCCGACCCGGATTGGCGGGCCGCGATCGAGCGGCGCGGCATCACCGACTTCGACCTGGTGCGGCCGTGCCCGCTGTCGGCCGGCGAGTTCGGCATCGAGGGCGAGTCGGGCCGCCGCCTGCTGCGCGCGCTGTCCTTTGTGGCCAACCGCCCCGACGACCACTGCTGGGCCCACCCGATCGACGGCCTGGTCGCCTACGTGGACCTCATCGAAAAGCGCGTGGTACGCCTCATCGACCACGCCGACCTGCCCATCCCCGCCGAGGAGGGCAACTTCGACAAGCCGGAGTCGCTGCGCGAGACCCTGCGGCCGATCCACATCACCCAGCCCGAGGGCCCCAGCTTCAGCGTGAACGGCGACGAGGTGACCTGGGAGGGCTGGCGGTTCCGCATCGGCTTCGACGCCCGCGAGGGCCTCACCCTGCACCAGATCTCGATCAACGACCGCCCGGTCATCTACCGCGCGTCGGTCGCCGAGATGGTCGTGCCGTACGCCGACCCGAGCCCGGTGCGGTTCTGGCAGAACTACTTCGACGCCGGCGAATACCTGCTCGGCGCGCAGGCCAACTCCCTGCGGCTGGGCTGCGACTGCCTCGGCGAGATCCACTACTTCGACGCGGTGCTCGCCGACGGCGAGGGCAACCCGCAGGAGATCCCCAGCGCGATCTGCATGCACGAGGAGGACTTCGGCGTGCTGTGGAAGCACACCGACATCTTCACCGAGTCGCGCGAGACGCGCCGCCAGCGCCGCCTGGTCATCTCGTTCTTCGTCACGGTCGGCAACTACGACTACGGCTTCTACTGGTACCTCTACCTCGACGGCACGATCCAGCTGGAGACGAAGGCGACGGGTGTGGTGTTCACCTCGTCGTACGTGCCCGGTTCGCCGTACGCGACGCAGCTCGCCCCCGGCCTCGGCGCGCCGTTCCACCAGCACCTGTTCAGCGCGCGGCTGGACATGATGGTCGACGGGGTCGCCAACGCGGTCGACGAGATCGACGTCGCGCGCGTGCCGGTCTCGGCGGACAACCCGTACGGCAACGCGTTCACCCGCTCGATCACCCGCATCGGGCATGAGTCCGAGGGGGCCCGCAACGCCGACGCCTCGGTCGGCCGGGTGTGGCAGATCTCCAGCGCCGAGCACGTCAACCGGCTCGGCGAGCCGACCGCGTACATCCTCTACCCCACGCAGTCCCCGCTGCTCGCCGCGGACGACACCGCCTCGATCTCGCGCCGCGCGGCGTTCGCGACCCGCTCACTCTGGATCACCCAGTACGACGCGGACGAGCGCTATTCGGCGGGTGACCTGGTCAACCAGCACTCCGGCGGGGCCGGGCTGCCGTCCTATGTGGCCGCCGACCGGGAGCTGGACGGCAAGGACGTCGTGCTGTGGCACACGTTCGGGCTCACGCACTTCCCCCGGCCCGAGGACTGGCCGGTCATGCCCGTCGACACGTGCGGGTTCACGCTGAAGCCGGCGGGCTTCTTCGACCGCAACCCGACCCTGGACGTGCCGGAGAGTACGGCCGATCACTGCGTCGACAGCCGTACCCGCACCTCGCACTGTCACTAGGTTGGTGGGCGCCCCGGCCCGGTTGCCGGTCGGGGCGCCAACGACCGCCGCATCGCCGGCATGCTGTGCCGGGCGAAGCCGAGCTGCTGGTAGAGGGGCTCGCCGTACGGGGACGCGTTGAGTTCGACCTTGGTCACGCCGCGCTCGGCATACCAGGTGAGCAGCGCGGTCATGCACGCCCGGGAGTACCCGCGCCGCCGGTAGGCCGGGTCGGTGGCGACGTTGAAGATGTGGCCGGTCTCGCCGGTAAGGTTGCCTGGGTTGGGCAGCCGGCGCTCGATCGTGCCGACCGCGCAGCTCGCCAGCCCGGTGCCGGCCGGGCCGGCGCTGGCCGTGTCGACGCTGGCCGTGTCGTCGCTGTCCTTGTCCACGACGAAGGCGGCCCAGGTGCTGTCGGGGTCGGCGAGCGTCTCGCGGAACCGGGCCACCGTCGCCGGGTACCAGGGGCCCATCACCGGGGCGATGCCGTCGAGGGCCGCCCACATGACCACCCGCAGCCGGGTCAGCTCCTCGGCGTCGTCGGGCCCCGCCCGGCGTACGACCGTCATGGTCCCTCGATCTTGATCTGACCGATCGGCGTACCCGGCGGCAGGTCGCGCAGCTGCTGGTGCAGCTGGCCCGCGATATTGATCGAGACAACGAAGTCCTCGACGGTGATGTTCGCCACATCGAACGAGCCGCCGAGCACGGGCGGCGGCATGAAGTCGAACACCTGGTCCGGGCCGAGGCTGAGCCCGCGCCGCTGCGCGGCCTCGGCGAGCGGGGCGAGCAGGTACCGGTTCTGCCCGTCCTCGGTGGCAAGGTCAAGCTCCAGGGCTTCGCGCGTGGGCCAGCACAGCTTCACGTCGCCCTCGATGGTGTCCAGGAACCACCACCCCTGCGGCGAGGAGAGAAAAACATCCCCGAAGTACGAGGTGAACTGCGGGGCGAGCCCGTCGATGGGCAGCCAGCGCCACCCCGCGAGCGCGGCCTCGTACTGCTTCTCGCTGAACGTCCTGGTCCATTCCACGCCGCCAGTATGTCCCGCCGCCGTCAGGACAGGTGGAGCACCACCGCGTCGCCGGTACGGGTGATCCGCGCGGTGTGCTCGTGCCAGTCGAGGAGCCCACCGACCGGCTTGTCGTAGGAACCGTCGTAGTTCTCCTGCCAGCCAGTCCCGACCAGGTGCGCGGCCAGCCGCTCGGCGACCTCGTCGGCCGCCTGCCCCTGCGCCCCGGTGACGGTGACGAGCACGTCGCAGTACCCGCCGCCGCAGCGGCGCTCCTCACCGGCCACCGCGAGCCCGGCCGGCAGGGGCAGCACCTCCGCCGCCTCGGCCTGCGACCGCAGCGTCGACAGGCTGCGATGCCCGTCGGACGTCACGGCGAACCCGATGACGGCCACGACCAGCGCCCCGACCGCGAGGGCGCCGGCCCCGATCGCGTACCGCCGGGTGGTCTGGTCGGTCCGCGACCGGTCCCAGGCCAGCCCGAGGGCACACAGCGGGTACGCCACCATCGCGTACGCGAACATCCAGTCGTGCCGCGGCGGCGCGATGGTGCCCGGCTGCCAGGTCGACAGGGCGTAGAGCACCGGTACCGCGACGGCCAGCACGATGGCGAGCGGCCGGGCGAGCCGGCTCCGCGCGGCACCCAACCAGATGAACAGCGGCGCCACAAACGGCCCGGCGATCAGTACGTGGGCGGACACGAACCGCCACTGGCGGGCGGCCACGCACAGCAGCACCACCAGGCCGAGGGCCAGCAGCGGCCGCGACCGGCCGCCGCGCAGCCACCTCACCAGCTGCCCAGTCATCGACGTGCGCCGCGCCTCCATGACGACCGACTATGACAGGCGACCGGCGCTGGTGTCAGAGCGGCTTGTTGTACCGGGTCACGGTTGAGCGGTACATCCGATATGAAGTGTGGATGATTCGTAATGTTCCTAAC
>JAEZGP010000499.1 GCA_023437285.1 Actinomycetes bacterium
GCCCTGACCGTCCTGTCGGTCACGGCGGGCAAGGGCTGGACGTGTGCCCGGTCAGGCGTACGGGTCTCCTGCACGCGGGCGACCCTCCCGCCCGGCGCCCGGTCTGCGGCCGTGGACCTGCACGTCAGGCTGGCCGCGACGTACCGCGGCTCGACCCTCAGCAACGTCGCGGCGGTCCGCGGCCCGACGGGACGCCCGCTCACGGACGTCGAGATCCTGCCGGTGGTCAGAACGCTGCCGGTCACCGGGACGGCCTCGGAACCGCTGTGGCTCGGATTCGTGCTTATCCTCAGCGGCTTCACCCTGCTGCACCTCGGGCGCCGGCGTGTGCCGCGCCGCCTGTGAGCGGCGCGGCCGGTGCGCTCAGACCGGCACCAGCCGCAGGAGCGCGGACCCGTGCGCGGGCAGCGACTGGCTGAGCGTGCCGGTGACGGTGCCGAGTGAGCCGCCTGTCCACAGGTCGGTGACGGTCGCCGAGCCCATGCCGAGGTCGGCCAGCGACAGGGACACGGTCTCCGGCGACCGGTTGAACAGCGGCGTCGGTGCGCTCGGTGCGCCAGTGCCGGTACATGCGGTCGGCCGTCCAGCGTCGATTCGGATAGTCCGTCCTGATGGTGTGCGTGGGCGGCTGGTCGAAGACGTCCGGGCCGAACCGGTCGACCATCGAGGCTTCGAGGATGGCGACCCATCAGATGCTGTGCTGGGCAAGTCAACGTCGACGTAAATGAACTCCTCCGGGCCAGGGCTGCTGGCGGGATGACTGGGAGATCTGGTCGATCCACCTGCCGGGATGCTGGGCGGTGAGCTGGTCGTGGAGCTTGTACGCGGCCGAGGGCGCGCCTTCTGCCACGGCTGCGGCCGCTAGAGCCTTTACGGGCGGATGCCCCCAGCAGTGAATCTGACGCGATTATGCGCAGAATCGGCGTACGCCCCGCCGGGGGCGATGCCTTAGCGCCTCCGTTATTCGGTAGCCCAGTGTAGGCATCTCACTGGTCTTTCACCTGTGCTCGCATATTAGGTATCACAGAGGTATCTCAGTTACCCGCTGGTGCGGCAGGATGTGGTCGGCCAGTCTGTTTGTTATTTGGCGGGTGGCGGGTCCTAATAGTCCGGTGACCAACCACGAGCCACTCGACGAGGGCGCCGCCGATGAGAAGGACACCCGGCAGGCCCTGCTCGCGAACTCCAAGCGGGAGTTCGTGCCGATTCGCAAGACGTTCGTGCAGACCCCTCGCACTGTCGCGGCGGACCCTAACGCCCTAGCCGGTCCGCTGAGTGAGTTTGTACGCCGTCGCGACCTGCGGGCCCTGCAGTCGTACTTGATGATCCTGGCCGCGACGAGCAGTGGGGCAGGCGAGCACGGCTGGTCCACTACGCACCCGATCATGGTTTGGGCGCGGGCGTTCGGCACCACCCGCGATGCCGAGCGCACTGGGGCAGCCGGCGCAGTCTCGAAGATCCTGCACCGGCTGGAGGATCGGGACCTCATCACCCGGGCCCGCAGCGGGCGGGAACGGCGAATCCGGGTGACGCTGCGGCGGGAGGACGGATCTGGCGAGGAGTACACCCGCCCGATGGGCAACGCGGTGGCCGACCGTTACCTGCGGCTCGACCACGCGTACTGGACGCAGGGGTGGTGCGACGAGCTGCGCCTGCCGGGCATCGCGATGCTGCTGGTGCTGCTGCATGAGAAGCCCGGGGCGCGGCTGCCCGCCGAGCACATGCCGAAGTGGTACGGCTGGTCGGCTGACACGGCGGAGCGAGGCTTGGACGAGCTGGCCAAGCACGGTCTGCTGGTCAAGGGCCAGCGTGTGCGTAAGGAGCCGCTGAGCGCGGCCGGGTACGGGCGCGTCAACGAGTACTACCTCAACCCGCCGTTCGGCCCGGGCGACCCGCTGCTCTGGCCACCGCAGCCGGAGAGCCCGCCGGTAAAGACGAAGAAGTTCGAGAGCAAGAAGACCATCAAGACCACGAAGACACCGGAGAAGTGATCATGACTGCGACACCGGGCGGCCAGGGCGGCCGGCTGTTCTATATCGACGACTCCGGCGCGGTGGACAGCGGGTACATCGTCTACTCGTGGATCGAGTGCACGATGCTCGACTGGCGGGTGGGGCTGCGCTCGTGGCTTGATCTACGAAAGGACCTATATGCCCGATTCGCCATTCCACCGGCGGTCGAGCTGCACGCCGCGCACTTCATCGGCGGCCGCGGCAACCCCAGCACCAATCCCGACTGGAACCGCCACAAGCGCAACCGCAGGGAGGTCATGAAGCTGGCGCTGGCGCGGATCGGGGCGACGCCCTGCCTGAGCGTCGGCACCGTCTACCGGGTCACGGGGGCGACCGGCTCGGCGTACGCGGCCGAGCGCGCCGCGGTGTACGGCAAGCTCGTGGACCACTTGGACGCCCGGCTCGCAGCCGCAGGCGAGCTGGGGATGATCTTCATGGACGGCAACGGGTCCGAGTCGGCGTATTACGCGGCGCACCGCGGCCTCAAGCTGGCCCACCGGCACATCATCGAGGACCCGCTGTTCCAGGCGTCCGACCGCAACCAGTGGGTGCAGATGGCCGACCTCATCGCCTGGAGCGCCTACCAGAGCGTTCGCCGCGCGCCTACCCGCCGGTTCGCGTGGGACTGGTACGACACCCACCTGCTCGCCCGGGACGTCAACAAAGGCCCGTTCGCGGTGTAGCAGAGATCCGCAAAACAAAGCAGACCTGCTGGTCCACGTGTGTGGGGCAGGTCCGCATCACGACTATAACACCAACCAGTCAGGTCTTCCACCTGGTGGGGAACCATGGTGCATCCGCTGTACCGGCGGCGAACCGTTGCTCACTCGGCGTGCCCGGCGCCGCGGGCTAGATCCGCGCTCAACGCTGCGGCAAGCCGGATCAGTAGTGGAACAGTGGGAGTAGCACCGCCGGACTCGAGGCGCGAAAGCTGCGGCTGGGTCATGCCCGCCCGCTCGGCCAACTCGGCCTGGGTCAGGCCGAGTTCGACCCGCCGGTCGTACACCATCTGCCCGAGCATGAGAGAAGCCCGGGCCTCGTCGTACGCCGCGGCGTGCTCGTCGGCTCCGGTGCGTTCCCATCGGACATGTCGCGTCGGCATA
>JAEZGP010000513.1 GCA_023437285.1 Actinomycetes bacterium
CCGCCGGCCGTCGGCGACCACCGTGGTGTTCGGCGGGGAGAACCGGGTGGCGTTGTCCAGCAGCTCGGCGACCAGCCGGACCACGTCGTTGACCGCGTGCGCGGCCACCGAGATGTCGGTGTCGACCGTGCCGAACTCGATCCGGTTGTAGAGCTCGACCTCCGACTGGGCGGCGCGCAGCACGTCGACCAGGAGCGCGTCCTCCCGGCGCGGCACGGCCGAGTCGGCACCGGCCAGCACCAGCAGGTTCTCGTCGTTGCGGCGCATCCGGGTGGCCAGGTGGTCGAGCTGGAACAGCTCCGACAGCCGGTCGGGGTCCTGCTCGCCGCGTTCGAGCCGGTCGAGGTGACCGATGAGCCGGTCGACCAGGATCTGCGAACGGCGGGCCAGGTTGACGAACATCGTCGCGACGGAGGAGCGCAGGGCGGCCTGCTCGGCCGCGGTCCGGACGGCCTCCAGGTGCACCGCGTTGAACGCCTCGGTCACCTGCCCGAACTCGTCCCTGCTGCGTACCGGTAGTGGGTCGGCGATCTGGGCGGCGATCTGTTGCGGTGCCATCTGACCGGACATGGCGGGGTCGCGAAGCCGGGCGACGGCCTGCGGCAGGCCGTACTGCGCGACGGCGAGGGCGCCCTGGCGCAGGTCACGCAGCGAGCGGGCCATGGAGCGGGCCACGAGCCAGGCGAAGAGCACGCCGAGCAGCAGGGTGGCGAGCAGCACGCCGGTCTCGATGAGCACGGCCCGCTGGGCGCTCTCACCCAGCTCGGTCGCGAACGCGGTGGCCTGGCGGTTGAGTTCGATCTCAACCTCGTTCATGAGGGCGCTGACGCCCGCCATGGCCTCGTTCCACTTGTCGACCGGGATCGCCTCGGGGGAGATCGTGTCGCCGGTGATCCGGTCGATGACCCGCTCGTAGTCGCGGACCTCGCGCAGGTGCGGACCGGCGACCGTGACGTTGTAGTGCTGCTGCTGCGCCGCGTTGGAGCTGAAGCGGAAGTCCTCCAGCGCGCGGTCGAAGCCTTCCCGGACGATGATGAACTGCTTCCTCGCGCTCGCGGGGAACGTGCCCGAACTGAGCGCCTGCAGGATGATGACCCGCTCCTGCGACAGGTATTCCTTGGCCGAGGCGACCGCCGAGGCCGCGCGCATCCGGTCGGTCAGCGCGGGCTGGCCGGACAGCTGTGCCGACACGTTGCGTACCCGCAGCAGGTTGGCGATGAGCTGGTCGTAGTCGCGGCTCACCGCGTAGTCGCGGGCACCCGCGCCTTCGAGCACGTCCTGGCGGGTCGTGGCGAGGTCGTTCAGCTGCCCCTCGATGTCCGCCAGCAGCGCCGCGATGTTCTTC
Source organism: Actinomycetes bacterium (assembly GCA_023437285.1). Taxonomy (GTDB): domain Bacteria; phylum Actinomycetota; class Actinomycetes; order Mycobacteriales; family Micromonosporaceae; genus Luedemannella. Next base: position 1,346 of record JAEZGP010000513.1, read on the forward strand.
GGCGTGTCCGCGAGCGTGCTGCGCTGGTAGCGGTAGTCCTCCTTGACGGCGTCCGTCTTCGTCTGGATCTCGGTGTACGAGCCCTTGAGCGCGTTGACCCGGCTGGCCGGCGCGGTGACCAGCATGATGGCGGCCGCGCGCTCGTCCTGCAGCTCGTCGACCAGGCGGCCGGCATCGCCGGAGAGCACCGCGAGGCTGCGTGCGCTGTCGGCCTCGTTGGCGTTGGCGACGTGGTCGAGCAGGCCCTGGACGCCCACGACGATGGTGGCGATGACCGGCACGATCATGATGAGGCCGAGCTTCGTCCAGATCGGCCGGTCGCGTAGCCAGGCGATGGGGCCACGGAAGCGAGACGGGGCCGCTGTAGGCGCCTCCGGTCGTGTGCTCATCTCGCCACCTTCCCCAACCTTTATGTCGCGTGGACCGTTCGAAGGCACCACGCACCGTCCGGCAGGATGCGTCCGGACTTCGAGATTCCACCACGCCGCGTGTCAAAGAGAAAGTCCAGGAGAAGACCGACCCGTGACGTGATGAGAAGGTTACGCTCTGTTGTTAGTTAATTCGCTGGGAGCATCCACTATGGAGCCGCATATAGCCCAGGTTGTCCTTCTTGCCGGCCCCTCGGGATCCGGTAAGTCGTATATCGCGCGCGAAACAGGGCTGCCGGTGCTCGTACTCGACGACTTCTACAAAAACGGCGCTATGGTGTCAGCAGCTTCGCGTACGCCGGCTTGATCACCTCATTGATCAGTACGAGCCGCTCGTCGAACGGGATGAACGAGCTCTTCATCGCGTTGATCGTCAACCACTGCAGGTCGGCCCAGCCCCAGCCGAACGCCTCCGACAGCAGCGCCATCTCCCGCGACATGCTGGTCCGGCTCATCAGCCGGTTGTCCGTGTTGACCGTGACCCGGAAGCGCAGGTCGCGCAGCACGCCGATGGGGTGGTCGGCGATCGAGGCGGCGGCCCCCGTCTGCACATTGGACGACGGGCACAGCTCCAGCGGGATGCGCTTGTCCCGCACGTACGCCGACAGGCGGCCGAGCTTCGGCGCGTCCGGCTCGGACAGGTCCAGGTCGTCGACGATGCGTACCCCGTGCCCCAGCCGGTCGGCGCCGCACCACTGCAACGCCTGCCAGATCGACGGCAGCCCGAACGCCTCGCCCGCGTGAATGGTGAAGTGGAAGTTCTCCCGCTGCAGGTATTCAAAGGCGTCGAGGTGGCGGGTGGGCGGGAAGCCCGCCTCCGCGCCGGCGATGTCGAAGCCCACCACGCCCGCGTCGCGGTGCCGCACGGCCAACTCGGCGATCTCCATCGACCGGGCCGCGTGACGCATCGCGGTCAACAGCGTGCCCACCCGGATGGGGTGCCCCTGGTTCGCGGCCTCCGCCGCGCCGTCGGCGAACCCGCCGACCACGGCCTCCACCACCTCGTCGAGCGTCAACCCCGCCTCAAGGTGCTGTTCGGGGGCGAAGCGCACCTCCGCGTAGGCGACCCCGTCGGCCGCCAGGTCGAGCGCGCACTCCCGGGCCACCCGGTGCAGCGCCGATGGGGTCTGCATGACGGCGACCGTATGCGCGAACGTCTCCAGGTAACGCTCCAGCGACCCCGAGTCCGCCGCGCTTGCGAACCACCGCGCCAGCTCGACGGGGTCGGACGCCGGCAGCGGATGACCCACCTCGTCGGCCAGCTCCAGGATCGTGGCCGGCCGCAGGCCGCCATCGAGGTGATCGTGGAGCAGCGCCTTGGGCGCGGTGCGGATCTCGTCTTCGGTGAGTGCGACCATGAACAGACCCTATGCCGGAAGGACCCATGCTCGCCCAGCTCCTGCCCGACCTGCGCTGCCCGGTCTGCGCCGGGCCGCTCGAGGCGGCCGGCCGGGCCGTACGGTGCCCGCGCGGGCACTCCTTCGACATAGCCCGGCAGGGATACCTGAACCTGCTCGCCGGCCGCACCCCCGGCGGCGACGACGCGGCCCAGGTCGCCGCCCGCGCCGCGCTGCTCGACTCCGGCGCGTTCGACTTCGTCAGCCGCGCGCTGGCGGCCCACAGCGCGGACGCCCTGATGGCGGCCGACGGTGGCCTCGTCGTCGACGTGGGCGCCGGCACGGGCCACCACCTGGC
>JAEZGP010000582.1 GCA_023437285.1 Actinomycetes bacterium
GCGTACCCCCTGCCCGCGCCGCCGCCGGCACCCGCGCAGCAGACGCACCCCGCCGGCGCGCCGCTGGGCTCGTTGCCGCTGCGCAGCCGCGCGCGGCACCCCTCGGCGCCCATCCGGCAGTACTTAACGCTCTGCCTGCGGATGCTCTCCGTGATCGTCTCCGACCGCGGGTACGCGCTGTTCCTGCTCGGCCTGCCACTCGCCCTGGCGCTGCTCACCCACGCCGTGCCCGGCGAATTCGGCCTGGCGGCGCCGCCGCCGACCGTACGGGTGAGCCTGGAGGCGCAGCGCCTGCTCGTCGTCCTGGTCGTCGGCGCGGCGTTCCTCGGCATCGCGGTGTCCATCCGGGAGATCGTCAACGAGTCGTCGATCTACCGGCGCGAGCGCGCCGCGGGCCTGCTGCCCTCGGCGTACCTGGCGTCGAAGCTCACCGTGCTCGGCCTGATCAACATCGTTCAGGTCATCCTGTTCGTGTACCTGTCGGTGCTGGGCCGGGGCGGTCCGAGCCAGTCGCTGGTGCTGAAGCCGCCGATGGTCGAGATCACGGTCGTGGTGGCACTCGTGGCGATCACCTCGACGGTGCTCGGCCTGGTGGTCAGCGCCCTGGTGCGCACGACCGAGCAGACCACGCCGATCCTGGTCGTGAGCGTCATGGCGCAGCTGGTCCTGTCCGGCGGCCTGTTCGAGCTGCAGGGCGAGAAGGTCCTGCAGATCATCTCGACGATCGCGCCGACGCGGTGGGGCTTCGCGGCCGGCGCGTCCACCGTCGACATGCAGAAGCTGGTGCCGTTCCTCAAGGACTCGCTGTGGGACCCGACGCCGAGCGCCTGGTGGCGTTCGGTGCTCGTGATGCTCGTCCAGATCGTGATCCTGATCGTCGCGGCCCGGCTGGCGATGCGTCGGCTGGAGCCCGGCCGGCAGTGACGATCCACCTGGTGAGGGCCCACCCTCGGGTCCTCACCAGGTGAAGCTCTTGGGCCAGGTGGCCTTCGCCATGGCGTTGAGGCCCTCCGCGTTGGGGTGGAAGAAGTCGAACGCGGTCAGCATGTCGAGGCTGAACCGCACCCGGTGGACCGCCCCGCCGTCGGACCTACAGTGCTTGCCGTACGCCTTGCAGGCGGCGACGAGCTCCTTGTTGTACGCGTTGACGCGCGCGCGGAACGCGGCCCGCCGGTCCTTGGCCGCCTTCGTCATGGACGTGGGGTCGGCCAGCAGCACCGGGCACACACGCCCGGCCCAGACCTCGGTGACCAGTTCGCGGCCGTGCCCGAGCTGCCAGACGCGGTAGACGTCGGGAATGCTGACCACGAGCACCCTGGTGCGCGGCAGCTCGCGCTTGATGGTGCGCAGCGCGTCGTCGACCTGGGCCCGGAACGTCGCCACCGGGGTCATGTCGGCGACCGAGGCCCGGCAGGCGTCGTTGGCGCCGATCTGCAGGGTGATGTACTGCGGCTCGGCGTCCACGGCCCGGGCCGCCTGACCCGCGAGGTCGGCGGCGCGCGCCCTCGGCTGGGCGAAGTTGTACGTCTGGTCGCGGATGTCGGCGCCCACGGCGAGCAGGCGCCGGTAGTGGCTGTCGACCTGCGCGCTGGTCCCGGTCGACCACGAGTTGCGCTCGCAGGAGACCGGCACCAGGCACGAGCCGTAGCCCGTACTCAAAGAATCGCCGAGCGCGGCGATGGAGGTGGGCAGTTTGCCGGCCGGCCGGGGGATCGACTCACCACCCGACGAGGCGCCCTCCGCGCGGTTGCGGCAGCCGGAGGTGGCGACCAGGGTCAGGATCACCAGGGCGAGCACGGGCCAACGTCGGGACATGCGTGCCTCCGTCGAATCGCGACGACGTAGTCACTGTACGGCCCACCGCCGCCCGGTGGGGTGTTCGGCATGTCCCGATGACGCTGGCGCAAAGCGTTTACCGAGGTTGCTCATGGCGTTCAATCAGCCATTTCCGTCCTCGTGGATCACTTTTCGAGGTCAGCGCGTTATGCTCTTGTGTCCTTCATGGACTGTCTGGATTCGACACCGGTGTGGGGTGCCCGCGGCCTGCGGCGTGCTGCATGATGGCGACGACGACGGCTGGGAGGGGGGTCCGTGCCGGAGCGCTTGCTGCTGGGCCTCTACGGGACCTGGATGGTGGCCCTCGGCATACTCTTCTATGTCCGCCCCACGCTGAGCCTGATCACGTGGGGCGTGATCGGAGTGTCGAGCGCGGCGGCCATCGTCGTGGGAGCCTGGCGCAACCGTGCGCGGCACAAGGCGCCGTGGCTGCTGCTCGCGGTCGGCATGCTGACCTTCGCCACCGGCGACACCCTGTACAACGTCTACACCGACTACCTGGGCGTGGCCGACCCGTCGCCCGGCCTGCCGGACCTGTTCTACCTTGCCATGTACCCGCTGGTGTTCATGGGTCTGGTCGGCCTGACCCGGTCGAGCATGCGCCACCCCGACCGCGCGGCGGCGCTGGACGCGCTGATCATCACCGTCGGCCTGGCCATGCTGTCGTGGATCTACCTCATCCAGCCGTACGTGTCGAGGCTCCCGGACCGGCCGCTGGAGAGCGCGATCTCCATCGCGTACCCGCTCGGCGACATCCTCGTGTTCGCCTCCGTGGCCCGCATGATCACGACGGTGCGACGGTCGCTCGTGCTGGTGCTGCTCGCCCTCGGCACGCTGGGGCTGTTCATCGCCGACGTGTTCTACGGCGTGTACGAACTGCGGGGCGTGTGGACGGTGGGCAGCAGCCCGGTCGACATCGGCTGGATGGTGCTGTACGCGACGTGGGGCGCGGCGGCCCTGCTGCCCGGGATGGCGCAGCTGACCGAGTCGCGCGTGGTGGTGCAGCGCGACATCGGCTGGCTGCGCCTGACGCTCATCGGCCTTTCCTCGCTGGCCGCCCCCGTGGTGCTGCTCATCGAGGCGTTCACCAGCGAGGATCCGGGCTCGGCGCCGCACGCGGCCATCATCGGCTTCTTCAGCATCACGCTGTTCCTACTGGTCATCGGCCGGCTCGGCGGCGTGGTCGCGATGCACCGCCAGGCGCTGGCCCGCGAGCGGGCGTTGCGCCAGTCGGGCGCCGCGCTGGTGGCCGTCACCGAGCCCGACGGGGTCATCGCGTCGGTGAAGCGGGCGGTGGCGCAACTGCTGCCGTCGGGCACGGACCACCGGGTGCTGCTCGTCCGGGAGCCGACCGAGAACAACCGCGAGGCGCCGGCGGCCATCGCCGCATCGCCCTCCTCGATGCCAGCGGGCCCCTCGGCAATGCCGAGAAGCTCGAGGGCTACCGCGCCGGGCTCGCCAAGGGCGGCGTCGCCTTCGATCCGGCCCTCGTCCTTGATCCGCGCGGCCACAGCGCGGCGGAGGCCTATGCCGCGGTCTCGGCCCTGC
>JAEZGP010000596.1 GCA_023437285.1 Actinomycetes bacterium
ATTCGTCGGCAGCGTCAGATGTGTAAAAGACACAGGTTGTCGGTGGTGCTCCGACGACCCCGTCGTCAACTCACGCAGACGCCGGGCTTGATGCAGGCGACTTCGTGATCGACGGCGACCGGGATGAGGGGAACCTCATTCTGTATACATCTGTCCTCGCCGACCGGGCACCGCCCGTAGAGGACGCACCCGCGCACGAGCTGGGTCGGACTCAGCGGGTCGCCGACGAGGCGGGCTGGGGGCAGCTCCTGATCCGGGTCGACCGGCAGGGCCGCAGCCAGCAGCGCCTGCGTGTACGGGTGCTGCGGGTCGGCGAACACCAGCTCGGACGGGCCGGTCTCGACGACCCGACCGCGGTACATCACCGCGATGCGGTCGCTGACGTACCGGACCGTGTGGATGTCGTGCGAGATAAACAGGTACCCCATGCCGAGGTCGGCCTGGAGGTCGGCCAGCAGTTGCAGGATCTGCGCGCGTACCGACAGGTCGAGCGACGACGTGGGCTCGTCGAGGACGATCAGGGACGGCTCGGTCACGATGGCCCGCGCGATGCCCACCCGCTGCTGCTGCCCGCCGCTGAGTTCGCCGGGGTACCGCTTCGCCATGTCGGGCGTGAGCCCCACCTGCTCGATCACCCGGGCGACCCGGTCGCGTCGGTCCTCAGCGGACATCTTCGGCCGGTGGATCGCGAGCGGTTCGCCGATGATGTCGGCGACGCGCATGCGGGGGTTCAGCGACTCGAACGGCTCCTGGAAGATGATCTGCGCCTTGGCGCGCAGCTTGCGGAGCTCGGCGGGCGGCAGGGCCAGCACGTCCGTGCCCTCGAAGCGCACCGACCCGCGGGTCGGCTCGATCAGGCGCAGCGCCAGGCGGCCCAGCGTCGACTTGCCGGATCCGCTCTCCCCGATGATCGCCAACGTCTCGCCGGCGTTCACCGACAGCGACACGTCGTCGAGCGCGTAGACCCGGGTGCTGCCGCCCAGGTCAAACTCCTTGCTGACGTTCGCCAGTTCCAGCAGGCTCACCCGACCTCCTCCCTCTGCTGGTGCAGGTGGCACCAGTACGTCTGGCCGGACGCCACCGTCGCCGCTTCGGGGACGATGTGACCGCATGGTTCGAAGGCGTGCGGGCACCGTGCCCGGAACGGACACCCGGCCGGGTAGTTGACCAGGTCGGGAAGCCGCCCGGTGAGGTGCACCAGCGGCTGGCCCGGCCGGGGAATGGCCCGGATGAGCGCCTGCGTGTACGGGTGGCGCGGATCGTTGAGCACCTGCCGGACCGTGCCGTGCTCGATGACCTTGCCGGCATACATGACGACGACCCGGTCGCAGTACTGGGCCACGACGCCGAGGTCGTGAGTGACCAGCAGCATCGACTGGCCGTGCTCGCGCACCAGCTTCCGGATGAGGTCGAGGATCTGCCGCTGCACGGTCAGGTCGAGACCGGTCGTCGGCTCGTCGGCGACCACGAAGGCCGGATTGAGCAGCATGGCCATGGCGATGACGACGCGCTGCGCCATGCCGCCGCTGAGCTGGTGGGCGTACCCGTCGAGGACCCGGTCCGGGCCGGCGATGCCGACGTCGGCGAGCGCGGCGCGGGCCCGGTCGCGGACCTCCCCGTCGGACTTCACGCCGTGCGCGGCCATGATGTTGGCGAACTGCCGGTGGATGCGCATTACGGGGTTGAGCGCGCTGAACGGGTTCTGCGCGATGAAGCCGATCTTCTTGCCCCGCAGCCGGCGCAGCTCCCCGCCGCGCAGGCTCAGCAGGTCGACCCCGTCGAAGTGGGCGGTACCGTCGACGACCCGTCCCGGCGGGCGGACCAAGCCGAGGATCGACCGGATGGTCACCGACTTGCCGCAGCCGCTCTCGCCGACCACGCCGACGATCTCGGCCCGGTCGACGTGGAAGTCGACCCCGTTGACCGCGTGCACGAGCCCGTCGGGGGTGTCGAACCGCGTGGTCAGGCCGCGTACCTCCAGCAGCCGGCGGCCGGCATTGCCGCTGTCCGGGGCGGCGGGCTGGCGCCGTGACCGCCGCGGTGCGTCCAGTGTGCTCATCGTTGCCTCGCTCGGCCGAAGGAGTCCTGCAGTTCGTCGCTGATGGCGTTGAAGCACAGCACCGTCACGAAGATGGCGAGCCCCGGGAAGACGGCGACCCACCACTGGCCGGTCGTGATGTTCTGCGCGCCGGTCTGGATCATGGCTCCCCAGCTGGGGTCGGCGGCGTTGATGCCGATGCCCAGGAAGGACAGCGAGGCGATCACGACAATCGAGTGCGCCACCGCCAGCGACGCCTGGGCCAGGATGATGCCGGTCATGTTCGGCAGGACATGCCGGAACATGACGCGCCGGCCGGTCGCGCCGATCGCGTGCGCCGCCTCCACGTACCGGCTCTCCCGGATGGTCAGGCCCTCGCTGCGGACCAGCCGGACGAACCGGGGCACGTTGATGATGGCGATGGCGATGACGACGTTCTCGATCTTGTTGCCCATCAGCGCCACCAGGGCGACGGCGAGGATGAGCAGCGGGAACGCCTGGAACACGTCCAGCGCGCGGACGAGGCGTTCGCCCCAGGGACCCCGGTGCAGGGCGGCCAGCCCGAGCAGCACCCCGATCACCAGCGAGATCGCCATGCCGCTGACGGCCAGCGGGATGTCCACTCCCGCCGAGGCGATCAGTCGGCTGAACACGTCGATGCCGAACTTGTCGGTACCCATCCAGTAGTCGCCGTTGGGCGCCGCGAGCGTGTCGGCGAGCGGTTCGGTGGGGTCGTGCGGCAACGGCGCGAAGTAGGCCGCCACCAGCATCGCCGTCAGCACGCCCGTGGGCACCCACAGCCGCAGCCGTCGCCGGCCGCGCCGCTTCTTCGCCGCTGGGGCGGCGGTGACCGTGGTGGGATCGGCCGCCAGGGTCTCAGTCATATCGCACCCTCGGATCGAGCACCGCGACCAGGATGTCGAGTGCGGTGAAGGCCAACAGGGTTCCTAGGCCGGCGGCGACGATGAAGCCCTGCACAGCCGGCATGTCGAGCTGGAGAATGGAGTCGATCGCCCATTCGCCGAACCCGCCCCAGGAGAAGATTGTTTCGATGATGGCCGCGCCGCCGAGCAACGCGGCGAGGAGGATGCCCCCGTAGGTCAGGATCGGCGTGCGCGCCTGCCGGAAGGCGTAGGCCAGGACGCTGCGCTCCGGCAGGCCGCAGGCCCGCGCGAACTCCACCTGCTTGGATTCCAGGGCCGGTACGAGCGCGGCGTACGTACTGCGGGCGAAGTACGCCGAGTAGTAGATGCCGAGCGTGAGTACCGGCAGCACCGAGTGCGCGACGGCCGACCGGAAGATCTTCATGTCGCCGGAGAGCAACGAGTCGACCAGCAACGCGTGCGTCACGGTCGGCGGCGCCTCGTCCATCAGGCCGAGCCGACCCACCGGGGCCGGGGCCCAGCCGGCGATGTAGAAGCACAGGTAGATGAGCAGCAGCGCCAGGAAGAAGTCGGGAATCGACTGGAACGTCGTGATGACGAACCGCGACGTACGGTCGGCCATCGTGCCCTTGTAATAGGCGCCGAGGGTACCCAGACCGATGCCGAGGACCGCCGCGACGATCAGCGACAGGATGACCAGTTCGAGCGTGGCCGGAGCGAACCGGACGATCTCGGAGAGGATCGAGCGGTCGGTGTAGTACGACGAACCGAGATCGCCCTGTGCCAGGTTGCCGATGTAGGTGACGAACCGTTCCCAGAGCGGCTTGTCGAGACCGAGCCGGCTTTCGATCTGGGCCAGTTCCTCCGGCGTCGCGGCCGGCCCGGCAATGACCCCGACCGGATTACCCGGCAGGGCGTTGACCAGCAGGAACGCCAGAATGATGACGGACAGCAACCCGACCGGCAGGAAGAAGATCCGCCGTCGGGCGTACCGGAGGACCCGCATCAGGTGCCTCCTCGTCCCAGTAGTTCCATCGCCTCGTCCAGGGTCAGGATCTCGGCGTACTTGGCGCCGAGGTCGAATAGTGCGGCATCGTGCGGACGCGGGTCCCGGTCGAGGCAGGCGTCGGCGACGACGAGCGGGACGAACCCGTGCTGCAGCGCGTCGACCGCGCTCGCCCGGACGCATCCACTGGTCGAGGCGCCCGCGATCAGCAGGGCGTCCACCCCGAGGACCCGCAGGGTGCTGGCCAGGCTGGTGCCGAAGAACGCGCTGGCGTACTGCTTGGTCACCACCGGCTCGCCGGCCGCCGGGGCCAGGCCCGGCGGGGCGGCGGTGAACTCGCCGCCCCGTTCGAAGACCCGCAGGGCCGGCACCTTGCGGGTGAACAGGCCACCGTCCAACCCGCCCGGGGCCAGCTCGACTCTGGTGTGGACCACCGGTGTGCCGTGTCGCCGGGCCGCGTCGAGCAGCGCGGTACAGGCCCGCAAGGCCGGCGGGTCCTCGTCACCGGCGTACAGCGGCGACGCCGGGTCGAGGTAGGCCCGCACGAAGTCGACCACCAGGAGCGCCTGGCGTGTGCCGCGTCCCAGGTCGCCGCCGAAGCCCGCCCTGCGGTAGTCCGCGTGCAGGTCATCCACCGTATCCGCCTTCTCGCACCGTCTCGTCTCCTAGATGACGCCGCTGCTACGCAGTGCGTCGATGTCGCCGGCCGTGAGGCCGACGATGTCGCTGAGCACCTCGTCGGTGTGCTCACCGAGTCTCGGGCCGGTCCACTTCACCTTGCCCGGGGTCATGGACAGCCTCGGTACGACGTTCTGCATGGGGAACTCACCGAACTCGGGGTGGGTGAGCCGGACGATGGCCTCGCGGGCGGCGAAGTGCTCGTCGGCCAGCATGTCGGGAGCGCGGTAGACCCGGCCGACCGGCACGTCGTGCTCGACCAGGATCGCCATCAGACCCTCGGTGTCGTACTGCGCCGACCACTTCGAGATCAGTTCGTCGAGTTCCACCTGGTTGCGGCCGCGGGCAGTGTGCGTGGCGAAGCGCGGGTCGCTGCCCAGCTCGGCCATGCCCATCGCCGTCGCCAACCGCCGGAAGACGGTGTCCTGGTTGGCCGCGATGAGCAGCAGGCTGCCGTCGCTGGTCGGGTAGACGTTGGACGGGGCGATGTTGGGCAGGATCGAGCCGGTCCGCTCCCGCACGTGACCGCCCAGCGCGTACTCCGGAAGCAGCGACTCCATCATCGCGAGCACCGCCTCGTAGATCGCGGAGTCGACGACCTGGCCGCGGCCGTGACGGTCCCGCGCGCGCAGCGCCATGACCGCTCCCAGGGCGGCGAAGGTGCCGGCCAACGAGTCGCCGAGGCTGATGCCCACGCGGCTCGGGGGCGTCTGCGGGTCGCCGACGACGTAGCGCAGGCCGCCCATCGCCTCGCCGATGGAGCCGTAGCCGGGCCGCTTCGAGTACGGTCCCGTCTGGCCGAAACCGGAGACCCGGACCATGACCAGTCCCGGGTTCTGCTCCGCCAACTGCTCGTACCCGAGGCCCCAGCGTTCCATCGTGCCGGGCCGGAAGTTCTCGACCACCACGTCGGCCTGCGCGATCAACCGCCGGGCAACGTCCTGCCCCTCGGGCGTGCGCAGGTCAACCGTGACGGACTTCTTGTTGCGCGCCACGACCGGCCACCACAACGACTTGCCGTGGGACTTTTCCTGACCCCACTCACGCATCGGATCGCCCTGACGCGGCGGCTCACACTTGATGACCTCCGCGCCGAAGTCGGCCAGCAGCTGGCCGCAGAACGGACCCGCCAGCAGAGAGCCGAACTCGACCACACGTACGCCCTCGAGCGGACCTTCCTGATGCTGTTGGCTAGTCATGGACACCTCTCATAGCAACCCCCGCGATGATTGTTTGTATACAACAGCCGCCTGGCACTCGCTGTCAACAGGCAATAGAGCCAGATTTTGGGTAAACTTGATCTACATTGGAACCAGAATGCATACATGAGCCGGTTGGCTCGCGTGGACTACACCGTCCCGCCCAGCCGTCGGCCCATGAGCCGACCGAAGGCCAACGCCGGGGTCACCGCCATCCCGCCACAGAACGCCGCACCGCTGGTGGCGCCCATCCCGATGGCCTCCCCCACGGCGTACAGCCCGGGGATCACGTCGCCGTCCTCGCGCCGGACCCGGAAGTCGGTGTCGACGTCCAGCCCGCCGAAGCTGCACAGCAGCGCGGCCACCGACCGCACCGCGTAGAACGGCGGCCGGGCGACAGGGTGGTCGAGGACCCGGCGGCCCAGCGGGTCCTCGCCCCGCTTAACCGCGAGGTTGTACGCCTCCGTCGTGCGCACCAGGCCCGCCGGGGCGATCCCGGCACGCCGGGCGAGAGCCGGCAGGTCGTCGGCGACCCACACCACGTCCCCGCGTTCGGCTTCCTCGCGCAGCCGCTGCGCACCCCACCGGGGCACCAGCGGCGCGCCGGCGTCGATGCTGGCCTCGTCGAACACGATCCAGAACTCGGCACCGGGCTGGGCCTGCACCGCCCGCTCGTGGCGGGTGACGTCCTCGATGTCCTCGGCGATGAACCGGTCCCCCGTCACGTTCACCCAGATCTCGCGGGGCGGACGCTCTGCGGGCGCCAGGTGCACGATCTCCGACCAGAAGTCGACCCGGCCCGGCAGCGAGCGGCGCTCCAGCAGACCCAGGCGCGGGGTGTGCAGGTCGGCGAACCGTACGCCCGCCTTCAGCGGTGCGGCCAGCTCGATGGCCGCACCCGTCGAGGTCGGCACCGCGTTGGTGACCAGCCGCGGCCCACCCGGGGTCAGGGCCGAGAAGAGCGCGCGGTTGGCGCCGTACCCGCCCGAGGCGAGGACCGTGACGCCGGCACGCACCTCGCGCGGACCGTCGCCGGTCTCCACGATCGCGCCGGTAACCCGGCCGCCCTCGGTCGTGAGCTGCACGGCGCGCGAGCGCAGCCGCAGGCCCACCCGGCCCGCCGCCACCTGCTCCTCGATCAGCCGCCGCAGCACCTCGCGGATCGACCGGCCGTGCTCGACCCCCCAGTAGGTGCGGGGCCGCGAGTACGGGGAATGGCCGTGGTAGACGACGGGCGTACCCGGGGCGAAGGGGAAGCCGTTGTCGTCGAGCCAGTCGACAACGCTTGCCGCCTCGTCGACCGCCAGCCGGATCAGCGCGGGGTCGCCCTGGTTGTGGCCGATGCGCAGGACGTCGGCGTAATGCAGGTCGGCGTTGTCGTCGATGCCCGCCTCGCGCTGGCGGCGGGTACCGGCGGCGCTCATGTGCCCGGCCGAGACCCGCAGCGTCCCGCCGATGTCGTCGTCGGCGTCCACCAGCTCGACCCGCAGGCCCGCCTTCGCCGCCTCGATCGCGCAGGGCAGGCCCGCCGTACCCGCCCCGATGACGAGCAGGTCGACCTCGGCGGTCACGACGCACCTCCGGGTACCTCGGTGATGAAGGACGTCAGCACCGCGGCGAACTCCTCCGGCACGCGCCACGGCAACTGCCCGGTCGTGTCGGTCAGCCGGACCGCCTTGGCGTCCGGGCGGATCGTCAGCGCGAGTTCGTCGCAGTGGGCCAGCATGTCGCGCTCCGCGGTCAGCAGCATGATCGGGCAGGGCGCGCTGCGCAGGGCCTCGGTCGGGTCGTAGCGGAAAGCGGCCCGGTACGCCCAGTTGTAGCGCTCGAAGACGGAGGCGATGTTGGCCACCGCGAGGTTGACCAGCTGCGGCGGCTGCTCCCAGATCGTCAGGTACCGCTCCCACAGCTCGCGCAGGTGGCCACCGGCCGGGTCGACCGGCTTGTCCGGCGCCCAGGTCGCCCCCAGGTGCTCACGCTCGGCCCGGTCGAGCACGAGACCCGACAGGATCGCGTGGGTGACCCGGCCCGGCCCGGCGAGGCGGGTGACCTCGAGGGCCAGCGAGGCTCCGGTGTGCTGCCCGGCGACGGCGAACTCGTCGATACCCAGGGTGTCCACGGCGTCGAGCAGCAGCCGGGCGTACCCGGAGATCTCCAGCGGGCCGGCCGGCGGGTCGGACAGCCCGTACCCGGGCGTGTCGAAGGCGTACGCCCGAAGCGACCGCCCGAGGGCCGGCATGGCCGGCTCGAAGACGTTGGAGGCCTGCGGCGACTCGTGCAGCAGCACGACGGCGGGCCCGTCGGACCCGCTCGCCCGATAGTGGATCTGTGCCCCCTCGGGGCCAACGTATCCGCGCATGTCACTCCCCCTGTGGTCGGTCGCTGGACGGTTCGGCCGGTGGGCCCGCCAGCGGCGGCTGCTGGCCGGACGCCGGTGGGCGTCGTCGGGGTGCGCTCGACCGCCGCGCCGGCTTCGCCCCGCCCGCCGGCGGTCGCTCATCCACCGCCGGCGATTTCGCATCCGCCGCGGACGGTTCCTCTG
>JAEZGP010000600.1 GCA_023437285.1 Actinomycetes bacterium
CCGCCGCGGCGTGCGTGTTTCCGGGGCCGGCCGCGGCCGGCTGCGTCTGTGGTGCCGGCTGACTTACCGCGCGTTCACTGTCCCTCACGCGGTTATCCTGCCAGCAATCGGGTGGCGGCCGCTGGCCGCGCGTTACGCCGCCTTGCGGCCGAACGTCGCCGAACCCGGCTCGTGGAGCTTCGCGGACAGCCGGTCGGCCTTCGGCCAGCGGACGTTGGTCGCCCAGCCGAGCTTCTCGAAGATCCAGATCAGGCGGGCGTTCAGGTCGATCTGGCCGCGCAGGACGCCGTGGCGCGCGCAGGTCGGGTCGGCGTGGTGCAGGTTGTGCCAGGCCTCGCCGAAGGACAGGATCGCCAGCGGCCAGAAGTTGGTGGCCTTGTCACGGCTGTCGAACGGCCGCTCGCCGTACACGTGGCAGACCGAGTTGATCGACCAGGTCACGTGGTGCAGCAGCGCGATGCGCACCAGGCTGGCCCAGAAGAACGCCGACAGGGCGCCCGCCCACGACCAGGTCACGAGGCCGCCGATGACGGCGGGCAGGGCGACCGAGGTGATCACGATCGGGATGAACAGCTTGTCGACCTTCTGGATGTCCTTGTCGGCCACGAGGTCGGGGGCGAACCGCGCCTGGTTGGACATCTCGCGGCGGAACAACCAGCCGGCGTGCGAGTAGAACAGGCCCTTGGTCAGGCCCCAGAACGACTCCCCGTACCGCCACGGCGAGTGCGGGTCACCCTCCATGTCGCTGAACTGGTGGTGACGCCGGTGGTCGGCGACCCACTGGGTGGGCGAGCCCTCGATCGCGATGGAACCGGCGACCGCCATGGCGATCTTCAATGGCCGCTTCGCCTTGTACGACCCGTGGGTGAGCAGACGGTGGAAGCCCGCACCGATGCCGTGGCCGCCGATGATGTACATCACCGCGAAAAGGACCACATCGATCCAGTTCAGTCCCCAGCCCCACATGACCGGCACAGCCGCGACGAGAGCCAGAAATGGGATCAGGACGAAGGCCCACAGGGCGATGAGAATGCCGGCGGGCTGCTTGCCCGTGGTCAGCGGCTTGGGGGCGGGGCCGGCCGGCGCGTCCGGCGCGGGGGGGTCGATGACGGCGGCGGTCATGGCACCTCACTGGAGAGACGGGGTTACTTACGCCTACGTCACCGTAACTTAGGCATGCCTTTTTTGACAGGGGTGCCAGGTCAGGAGCGCCGAGGCGAGTTTCGGGGAGCCCTCGAAAGAGTCATCCGACCCGATGGCTAAGGGCCGGGCGACTCTGCCGGAGTCGCCCTCGTTGGCGCTACCCGAGCGGCGGTGACGTGAAACGGAGTAGGGCGTAGGGCGGGCGAGGCGTTAGGCTGGGGCCCACGATCGGCCGTGGTGTAATTGGCAACACGTCGCCCTTTGGAGGCGATTTTCTAGGTTCGAGTCCTAGCGGCCGAGCTTTTCCCCGACCTTCCTACTGGCTGTCCGGTCCCCGGCGGTCGGGTCGGTGCCTACCGCCGGCGTGGTTAGCATGAGCCGAGGCGCGCCGGCAGGCGCCGGTCAAAGGGAGCGGGCGGGCTGTGAACAGCACACGTACGGTGATCGTTCTCGCCGCGGGCGAGGGCAAGCGCATGAAGTCGTCGCTGCCCAAGGTGCTGCATCCCGTGCTCGGCCGCACGCTGCTCGGCCACGTGCTCGCCGCCGCCGAACCGGTCGGCGCGACCACCACGGCCGTCGTGGTCGGCCACGGTGCCGATCAGGTCCGGGCCCACCTCGCCGACATCGCGCCGGACGCGACGGCGGTGCTGCAGGCCGAGCAGCGCGGCACCGGGCACGCCACCCGGGTCGCGATGGAGGCGACCGGCACCGCGACGGGCACCGTACTCGTCATCAACGGCGACGTACCGCTGCTGCGGGCCAGTACGCTCGTGAATCTGATCGAGGCCCACGAGGCCGCCGGCGCGGCCGTCACCGTGCTCACCGCGGAGGTCGCGAACCCGACAGGGCTGGGCCGCATCGTGCGCGACCCCGCCGGCGGGGTGGAGGCGATCGTCGAGGAGCGCGACGCGACGGCGGCCCAGCGGGCGATCGCCGAGATCAACGCCGGGGTGTACGCGTTCGACGCCGCGCTGCTCGGGGTCGCCCTGACGAAGCTGACCACCCAGAATGCGCAGGGCGAGGAGTACCTGACGGACGTCGTCCGCCTGCTCGCGGACGCCGGTCACCTCGTCGCCGCGCACCGCGCGTCCGACGCCACGGAGGCGCTCGGCGCCAACGACCGCGCCGAACTGGCGACCCTGCGCGCGCTCCTGCGCGACCGGATCAACGCCGACCTCATGCGCTCCGGCGTGACGATGATCGACCCCGCCACCACCTGGGTGGACGTGACGGTGAGCGTGGGCCGCGACGCGGTCATCGAGCCGAACACCCAGCTGCGCGGCGGCACGGTCGTCGGCGAGGGCGCGATCGTCGGTCCGGACACGACCCTGACCGACACCTCCGTCGGCGACGGCGCCACGGTCGTGCGCACCCACGCGGTCGACGCCGAGGTGGGGCCCGGCGCGTCCGTCGGACCGTTCGCCTACCTGCGACCGGGCACCCGGCTGGGCCGCAAGGCCAAGGTCGGCACCTTCGTCGAGACGAAGAACGCGACGCTGGGCGAGGGCGCGAAAGTTCCCCACCTGACGTACGCGGGCGACGCCACCATCGGCGCCGGGGCCAACGTCGGCGCGGGCGTGATCGTCGCCAACTACGACGGGGTGCGCAAGCATCACACCGTCATCGGGGAGAGCGCCTTCGTCGGCTGCGACTCCACGCTCGTGGCGCCCGTCGAGGTGGGCGCTGGGGCGTACGTGGCCGCCGGTACGACGGTCGTGCAGCCCGTACCGCCCGGTGCGCTGGGCGTCGGGCGGACCCCGCAGCGCAACGTCGAGGGCTGGGTGACCCGCAAGCGGCCCGGCACCCGATCGGCGACGGCCGCCTCGGCCGCCACTTCAGCCCCCGCTTCGGCCGGCGC
>JAEZGP010000622.1 GCA_023437285.1 Actinomycetes bacterium
ACGCCGGACCGCGCGCCGCGGCCGTCGCCGCGCAACTGTCGCGGTCGCTGGGCGCCCGAACGGCCCGGTCCTATCTGGACGGCTCGGGGGCCCTGGTGGTCAACGTGTCCGACGCCGCCGCTGCCAAGGAGGTCCGCGCGGCCGGCGCGACACCACGGGTCGTGACCCGCTCCGCCGCCCAGCTCGACAGCGCGATGAGCGAGCTGAGCCGCACCGCGCGCGTTCCGGGTACGGCCTGGGCCGTCGACCCGGTCAGCAACCAGGTCCTCGTCTCGGTGGACCCGAGCGTGACCGGCGCGAACCTGGCCAAACTCAACGCGGCCGTAACCCGGCTGGGCGACGCCGTACGGGTCGAGCGGGTCGCCGCCGCGTTCACCCTCACCGCGAGCGGCGGTGACGCCATCTACACGGGCGGCTACCGGTGCTCGCTCGGGTTCAACGTACGGTCCGGCTCCACGTACTACTTCCTCACCGCCGGGCACTGCGGCAACCTGGGCTCCACCTGGTACGCCAACTCGGCGCGCACGCAGGTACTGGGTACCCGCGCCGGCAGCAGCTTCCCGGGCAACGACTACGCGATCATCCGGTACACCACGAGCGGCACCCCGCCCGGCACCGTGAGCGGGCAGGACATCACGTCGGCGGGTACCCCCGTGGTGAACCAGACGGTCACCCGCCGGGGCTCCACCACTGGCACCCGGTCCGGCCGGGTGACGGCCCTCAACACGACGGTGAACTACCAGGAGGGCTCGGTCAGCGGCATGATCCGCACGACGGTCTGCGCCGAGGGCGGCGACAGCGGCGGCCCGCTGTACTCGGGCACCGTCGCGTACGGGTTGACCTCCGGCGGCAGTGGTAACTGCTCGTCGGGCGGCATCACGTTCTTCCAGCCTGTCGTCGAGCCGTTGAACGTCTACGGCGTGCAGGTGTACTGACCTTCTGAAGCCGTAACCGGCGGGCGGGGCGACATCGCCCCGCCCGCCGACCCGTCGTCGGACCGCCGTGGCTAGCGGGGCGGCGGCGCGTTGCCGGCGCTCGCGTCGCCCAGGAAGGCGGGCGGGTCGAACGGCTCGTGGGCGAGGCCCAGCGCCTTGCTGGCCCGGACGGTGAAGTCGCGGAAGATCGGCCCCGCGATCGTGTCGGCAGTCATCCGGCGGCCGTCGGCCAGGCGCAGCGGGCGTTCCTGGGCCTGGTTGCCGGTCCACACCGCGACGGCGAGCCTGCGGGTGTAACCGATCGTCCAGGCGTGCGCGACGTCGGTGGCGCTGTTGGCGTACTGCCAGGTGCCCTTGACCACGGCGGCGTCCTGCCCGTCTGCCAGGCGCCGCTGGAACGTGTGGCTGAGGTCGGCCACCGCCGCCGCACTGAGGACGCGCTCGATGGCACCGGTGGGCGGCTTCTCCGCGTACACGGTCGCACCGGCCCTGGTGACCTCCTTGACGAAGTGCGTCTGCGCGCGCACGCCGCCGGCCGCGAACGTGGCCATGGCGCCGGCCTGGTCGATGACCGTGACGGGGTACTGGCCGATGCCGACCTCCGTGCCGAACTGGGCCAGGACCGCCTGGTCGGGCGCCGCGCGCACGTCGACGCGCCTGGTCCCGCTCGCGGATCGGGCCCACATGTCGCGCACGCCGGCCGCCCGCGCCATGTCGAGCACCGTGGGCACGCCGACCTGTTCGGTGAGGCCGAACAGTGGGACGGTGAGGCCCGCCCGCGCCGCCTGCAGCAGCGTGCAGGTGGGCTGGCAGTCCGCCGTGGCGTTCTCCCGGACCGGCCTGTCGGCGGTGCGCCCGCTCCTGGGGAACGCCTTGACCCGGTTGGCGTCCCAGTACGACTTCAGCGAGATGCCCTCCTTCAGGGCGGCCGCCACGTCGTAGATGGCGAACGTGGCGCCCGGCGGGTGCGCGCCGTAGCCGGTCGGTGCGCCGTGCTCGTCGTAGTACCAGCCGGCGTAGTCAGCACCCGCGCCGTTGTGGCCGCCGAAGTAGGCGAGCACCCGGCCGGTGCCGGGCTCGATCGCGACGAGCGCGGCCTGCAGGCCCTTGGGCTTGCCGGCCAGGTGCGAGCGCCTGGCGCTCGCGTCGGCCAGGGCGATCGCGAGGCGCTCGGCCTCCTTGTCGATCGTCGTGACGATCTTGAGGCCGCCGTTGCGCAGATAGCCGGCCGGCTTGTCGCGAAATTCCGGCAGCTGGCGCAGCTCGCTGAGCGCCTGCTGCACGACGAGGCCGGTGGGCCGGTCCAGCATGCTCGTGTCGCTTGGCACGTTCGGCGACCACTCCACGACCGTCTCGGGGTAGGCCAACGCCGCGGCTTCGTCGGCCGGGAGTTTCTTCATCGCGTGGGTAAGGCCGTCGCGGATGTAGGCCCAGCGGTCCTGGGCGGCCCGCGGGTTCACCGACGGGTCGAACGCGGAGTCGCCCGGCGATCTGATGACGGCGGCCAGGACCATGGCCTCGCCAAGGCTGAGCGAGGTGGCCGGCTTCTTGAAGTACGCCCGGGCGGCCGCCTCGATGCCGTACGCGCCGCGCCCGAAGTAGACCGTGTTGAGGTAGAAGCCCAT
Organism: Actinomycetes bacterium; assembly: GCA_023437285.1. Lineage (GTDB taxonomy): Bacteria > Actinomycetota > Actinomycetes > Mycobacteriales > Micromonosporaceae > Luedemannella. The sequence goes on from JAEZGP010000622.1 coordinate 2,561, forward strand.
GATCTCGGCCTTGGTGTACCGGTCGTTGAGCTTCCACGCCATCACCGCGACGTCGGGCCTGCTCCCGTCGCTCAGGTCCGCCGCCATGCGCGCGTACTGCATGGTGATGGTGGCGGCGCCGTCCTCGTCCGCGCCGCCGACCGCTCCGCGCACCAGGTCGCCGAGGTCCACGCCCGCGTTCGTCTCGAACGAGCGGTCCTCCGCGGACATGACGGCCCACGCCACGTACGGCGGCAGTGCCGTCGTGTCGATGACGGTGCGGTCCTGGTCGCCGAGGCGCGCCATCTCCGTCTTGCCGTCGGAGTAGTAGACGACCGTCGCCTCCGGCAGCGTCAGCGTCTCGGGCATGGGCACAGTGGAGACGTAGTAGCCGACGGCCGCCGCTGCGATGCCGAGCACGCTGGCCAGAACGGCAAGGATGATCACCAGCTTGCGGAACCGGTGCTGCCGTTTCGCGGCGTTCCCGGTCTGGGCGGGTGTCTCGTCGTGGTCCGGGCTTTTCTCCGTGTCCATCGGAATCCTTCGCCGTCGGGGCACGACCGCACCATTATGGCGATGGATCCCCCATCGGGCTGCCCCGTCAGAGGCCGAGGAACTGCTCGCCCACCGCGGTCATCTGATGCTCGAAGTACTCCCGCCGCGCGGTGATGGTGTTGTTGAGCTGTCCGAACAGCTCGAAGCTGACGGCCCCGAACAGATGAATCCACGCGTACGACCCGGCGACCAGGACGTCGTCGGGTAGCTCGACGCCGAGGGCGGCCCGCACGGTGGCGAGGTCGGCGGCGACGGCGGCCGGCACGTCGCCGACGCGAGGTCGGCCGCCGGCGGCCG
>JAEZGP010000635.1 GCA_023437285.1 Actinomycetes bacterium
GCGCCGGCCCCTGGGCCACGGTGGCGAGCTGGCTCACGCCCCGTACGCCTTGACCAGCTCGTCGATGTACTGCATGCAGGACTTGGGGCCGCCGAACGTCCAGATGCCGGCGGGCAGCTTGGTGACCTGCTTGTTCTTCACGAAGTTCAGCGACTCCCAGATCTTGTTGCCGGCGAGCCCGTCGGCGAACACGTCGTTGCCGTCGGAGGCGTTGTAGAAGAACTTCGCGTCGGCGTCCTTGACGGCGAGCAGGCCCTCGACGTCCGTGGTGCCGAGGCCCCACGCCGCGTCGACCTTGCCGGTCCACACGTTGGTCAGGCCCAGGGCGACGGCCAGCTCCGAGACCAGCGCGCCCTTGCCGTACATGCGGACGTTGACGGCGCTGCCCTGCTTCCAGCCGTCCGCCATGGCGTAGCCCTTGCCCGCGTTGCCGGCCGCCGCGATCTTCGCCTTGCCGTCCGCGATGGCCTTGTCGAGGTCGGCGAGCAGGGCCGCCGCCTTGTCGGTCGTACCGGTCGCCTGGGCGATCATGTTCAGGTCGCTGCGCATGCGGCCGAGGTTGTCGCTCGCGTCGCTGCCCTTGGTCACGATGACCGGCACGTACTTCTCCAGCTGCGTGACCAGCGGCGCGTCCCGCTCGGCCTCCATCACGACCAGGTCCGGCTGCAGGGCCACGATCGAATCGACGCTGGGCTCCTGGCGGGTACCCACGTCCTTGACGTCCGCGGGCAGCGGCGCGGCCTTGACCCACGTCGCGTACCCCTTGGGGTCGGCCGCGCCGACCGGCTGGATGCCGAGGCTCACCAGCATCTCCAGCTCGCCCCACTCGAGGCCGACGACCCGCTTGGCCGGGGCCTTCAGCTCGACGGCCTTGCCGCGCGAGTCGGTGACCGTGACCGGTCCGCTGTTCGTGGCGGTGGGTGCGGCCGCGTCGGTCTTCTCCTCGGTCGTACCGCAGGCGGCGAGCAGGCCGGCGGTCGCGGCGAGGGCCACGGCGGCCGTGAGGGCCCGGGTCCGCAGTCGGTTCATGATGATCTTCTCCTGGATGGGGGCGCGCGGCATCGCCGCGACTGCTCAAGGCAGCAGCCCGGTGGGGTTGGTTAGGGGTTAAGCGGCTACGGGCAGCAGCCGCGTGGTGTGTCGCCCGACGGGTCGGGTCGTCACGTGGCCGGTGTCGGGGTCGACGCTGACCTCGATGCGAATCCCGTACGTCTCGGTGAGGGCGGCCTCGGTGAGGAGGTCCACGGGGGAGCCGGGCGCGCGTACGCGTCCGGACTGCAGCAGGACCACCTCGTCGGCGATCGCGGCGGCCTGATTCAGGTCGTGCAGCACCACGCCGATCGCGACGTTGTGCGCGTCGGCCAGTTCGCGGACGAGATCCAGCAGCTCCACCTGGTAGCGCAGGTCGAGGAACGTGGTCGGCTCGTCGAGCAGCAGCACCGAGGTCTGCTGCGCAAGGCAGGTCGCGAGCCACACCCGCTGCAGTTCGCCGCCGGACAGCTCGTCGACCGGCCGGTCGGCCATCGCCGTCACGCCGGTGACGTCCATGGCATGCGCGACGGCGGCAGGGCCGTTGGCGTCCGCGCCGCTGAACCGGGCCCGGTGCGGGTGGCGGCCGTAGCCGACCACATCGCGCACGCACACGCCGCTCGGCGTCGCCCTACTCTGCGCGAGCATGGTCACCTTCCGCGCGTACGCCTTGGCGGGCAGCTCGTTCGCGTTGCCGTCGGGCAGGAGCAGCTCGCCGCTGTCCGGCTTGTGCAGGCGGGCGAGGGCGCGCAACAGCGTCGACTTGCCGCTGCCATTGGGGCCAACCAGCGCGGTCACCCGGCCGGGGCGTAGCGTCACGTGCGCTGAGTCCACGACGGGGTGCCCGTGGTAGCCCAGACAAAGGCCGATGCCGCTGAGCAGCGGCATCGCGGCGACAGAGGTCGGCGACATGACGGTTAGGTTAGCCTAACCTGCGGCTGTGTCAAGGTCGGCTTCCGCACACCGACCCGGCCGGCCTGGGCCGATAGGCGCCCAGTCCCGAGGCAATCACACTGCGTTGATCATGGCTGGTGTGCTCCTCGTGGGCGGCCAGCGTTGGCCAGTGTCGCGTCGTGCCGCGTGGCCCCGGGCACTTCGGGATGATCGGAACCGCCGCGGCCGCGGCGCGGTCGGCGTCGTTCGCATGATCGCGGCTGTGGTGCGGTCGGCGTCGTTCGGCTTGATCGCCGTCGTCGGTGCGTTCGCGTAGCCATGGCTGCCATGATCATCGCTTGCGGTACGATCGCGTAGCGCTGTGCGCCAACATCGCTATCTGCGGTACTGGAACGTAGCCCGGCCACGCGTCCGCACCCGAATTCGCGATCAACGAGTACGCGCCCGGCTCACGGGCAGACAGCGTTGGCCAGCGTCGCGCCGTCGCGTCGTGCCGCATGGGTCTGCGCCCTTCGGCATGATCGGCACCGGCACCGGCACCGGCACCGGCACGGGCACCGGCACCGGCATCGCACGAGCACCGGTACGGGCACCGGCACCGCACGGGTACCGGCATCGGCGCGGCTGTGCTGCGGTAGGCGTCGTTCGGCTTGATCGCCGTCGTTGGTGCGTTCGCGTAGCCCTGGCTGCCATGATCATCGCTTGCGGGCTGATCGCGCAGCGCTGTGCGCCAACATCGCCATCTGCGGTACTGGGACGTAGCCCCGCCACGCATCCGCACCCGAATTCGCGATCAACGACACGCGCCCCGGCTCGGGGACGGTGCGGCGCTGGCGGGGGCGGTGCGGTGCTGGCGGGGGGCGGCGGCGCTGGCGGGGTGGGGGAGCCGAGCGCGGGACAGCGACTCCGCTGGCC
>JAEZGP010000642.1 GCA_023437285.1 Actinomycetes bacterium
CGAAGCCGACGCGCGCTCATCGCCCGCGTCTTCTTCGACCACTACCAGCCGCGCAACAGCGGCAACGGAGTACCCGTCACGGCGACCGGAAGGCTGTCGACCGCCGGGTAGACGGACCAGCGATGGCGATCTGTCCCGCTGGTCCACCGACCTTCGGTACCCGAGGTCGGGGCGGCGGCGTCGCCTCCCCGACCGCTGGCTCACCGGCCGCTGTCGTCCTCGTCCGGCGTCTCCGGCTGCGCAACTGCGTCCTCCGGCGACGGCTCGTTGCCCTGGGCCTCAGCCGACTCTGCCGCCGACGGGACGTCGGGATCAAGCTTGGCGGGCTCCGGCTGCCCTGCCGTCACGACCGTCAGCGTGACCGTTGCCGGATTGCCGTCGGCCTTGCTCACCAGCTCGATCAGAGCTGGTGCGACCTCCTCGGTGGCCAGCACCGCGACCTCGACCTTCGCATCGCCCGACAGCTCATCGAGAAGGTCCATCGGCGGAACGGACAGGTTCTCCTCGGCGTTCATGTCGTAGTCAACGTGCAGGCCGATCTCCATGCCGTCGGTCCGCACGACCAGCGCGGGCGAGCCGACCGCGCGCTTGGCCAGCAGCAGATTGAAGAGCGGGGTCAGCGACCTCAGCTGGTCAGCCACCCGGTCCGCGTGCGGATAGCGGCGGGCGGTCAGGACGGCCGCGGCGAACTTGGACAACTCGCCGATGGTTCGGCCGGCCGAGTGTCGGGCGGCGGTGATGGAACGTTCTGCCTTCACTGTCGGGTCACCTTCCTTGGAAGCTTTCCAGGTACATGCCGCCGGCACGCTCCAGGCCGGCTTCCGTCGCCGTGACCCGCGCCAGGGCGTCAGCGACATGTTCGATCGTGAGTGACTTTGAGCCGACGGCCAGCGTCGCGGCCAGCACGAACACGTGGCGGATGGCGCGACCGGACATACCCTCCGAAGACTGGACCAGCCACCGCCAGTCGCGGACCTGCTTTTCCGCAGCGGCCGTGACCGGCCCCACGTCGTACGCCACGCGGAGCCCGGTCAGCGCGGACTGCATAATCTCTTCCCGCTCGGCGGGGCCGGGCGGAGGCACCTCGACCGAGAAGTCCACGCGCTCGCGCACCGCCCGGTCGATCGCCTTCGGAATGTTCGTAGTGAAGACGAACATCACGTTAGGACTGACCCTGACGTTCATATCGAGCGACTCGAGGAACGCGGTCACCTGATACATCGCATCTTGTGGGTTGGTCTCCAAACTGATGCTGCCCCGGTTAGCGCCGAGCGTCTCCACCTCGTCAACCAGAACGAACAAGGGCATGCCGGTGGATGCCTGCTCGCGGATCTCCTGGAAGAGCTGCAGAATGAGCTTCTGTCCCCCACCGCGCATCCCGCTGAACAGTGCGTGTGTATTGACGTGCATGAAGCCAGCTTCGCGTCGCGGATCGGCCCGTTGCCAGGCGTACGGCAGGCCACGCGCGAGACTGGTCTTTCCGCAGCCTGGCGGACCGAATAGCAGGATTGCCCGCCGCAGGCCCAGCGCCTGCGGGGGCACGGGGCTAAGCCTGTGCAGTGTGTCGACGAACCGTAGGAGGATGTCTTTCAGCCCACCTGCCGTCACGATCGCGTTCCAGTCGGCGGCGAACTGTGAACGGTCATCAGGCTTCCCCGCGAACCGGTGCAGGCTGTAAAGCGCCTGTCCCTCGGCCATCAGCTCAGGTCCCCGAGATCGATGCTGGTGTTATCGCCCGCCAACGCGTTCAGCAGGCCGTCGGCAATCTTTTCGGTCAGGTGTTCGCGGCCGGCGAGCTCGCGGTGGCTCCGTCGGAGGTGTTCCTCGATCTTCCGGGTGATCTCACCGAGGTCCTCGGTGGCCCCCGGGTCGTATGTGTGCGGGTTACCGCTGACCTGGTAGTTGACCTGCATGTCGTTCATCCCCTCACAGGAACCGGTACATCTGGAGCCGACCGCCGCCGGTGTTGACTACCTCGCCGACGTCCTGGCGCTGGAGGTGATCGACGCTGCCGAGCGAGGTGGGACCCCAGCCGCTGACGTCAGGAGCACCGTCCTTGAGCGTCACCACAACGCGGTACTCGCACCCGAACATCTTCGGCGTGCCCGCCAGCGCCCCGCGGACCCGGTCGATGTCGGTCGAGTAGCGGTCATCGCTGGGGTTTTGGACGTAGCTGAGCCCGAGATCGATCCGACTACGCACGACCTGGGTACCCCGCTCGACAATCTCCAGGTGCGCGGCTTCCAGGTACTGCATGGTGATCCACGTACGCAGGCCGTTCTCGATCGTCTGCTGGATCTCCACGTACGCGGTGGGATCGAGCCCGGCGCTCTGAATCGACTCGAGGAAGATTCGGTTGATCTCGTTGGCGATGTACACGTAGCTCCTGGCCGCCACGTGCACCGACGTGCGCACCTGAGTACCCGATATGGCCATTTCCCTCGTCTCGCTCTCTGGGCGACCGTCTGTTGCTGTCGCCCGTCTCTGACGGACAGGAGTTGGTGAACACCGCGCCGACTGCGGCGTCCATTGAGCGGGCCTGCGGTGCGCGCCTTTTCGAAAGGACGTTCCGAATTAACTTCTTGACACCGAAAGCCTTCGATGTGAGCGTGCACGGTCGGTTGTCTTTGGTGAGGCGGGTGCCGCGGCGGGGGGAGTTGGCGGATGATCGCGTACGTCCGGCGGGCGGTTGCTGACCGGATCCTGTTGCTGCGGGCCCTGCGACGGGCCGGGCCGGCGCTGATCGTGACAATCAGCGCCCTGGCGGTGCTGGGCAGTCTGGTGCCGGCCGCCACCGCGCTCGCAGTGGCCTTCCTCGTCGGACGGGTCGAGGCGGCCACTGCCGACTCCGTGCTGTCCGCGTCTGTCCTGCCGCTCGGGCTCTTCGCCGGCGTGCTGATCGCAGGTCAACTGATGGAAGCGGTCCGTAGTCCCCTGAGCGGCCTGGCGAAGGCACGCATCGACGGCGCGCATCGACGGCACATCATCGTGCTCACTACCGGGGGCTCCGCCTTGGATGCCCTGGAGAGCCCGCTGGTCCAGCAGCTCATCAGGGAGGCGAAGGCCGACCCGGACAACTGGACGCAACGCACCCCCGCCGAGGGGGCGTTGGCCCAGCTCGGCCTGCTTGGCTCCCTCGTCGGGTTGATGGGCTCGTTCGCGGTGCTGGCCAGCTACTCGTGGTGGCTGGTGGTGATGCTCGCCGTGCCGCTGCTGGTGGCACGGATGCTGGACACCGCCGGCGAACGCGCCGGATACCGGACGTGGCTCAGGGGCAGTGGTGAGGGCGTGCACGCGGGCAAGTGGAAGCAGGCGATCGTCTCGCCGGGCGAGGGCAAGGAGGCCCGCGTGTTCGGTCTGGGCGACTGGGTCGTCGCCCGCATGCAGCACCACATCGGGGCGATGTTCGAGCCGGTGTGGGCGGTCCACCGGCGCAACATGGCCCTGCGCTGGCGGCAGGCGCTGCTGGTGGCCGTGCCAGTGGGGATCGCCTTCGCCATGGTCGCCGACTCGGCGGCGAGCGGGTTCACCTCCGTCGCCGTCGTCACGGCGGTGTTGAGCGCGGGCGCGTCGCTGCACATGATCTTGGATCCGTTCAGCGACCCCAGCATCATCGGCGGGGTTGCTTGCCTGCGGGCAACGCAGCAGCTGCGGGTCGAGTTGGGCGGCGCAGAGCCGCAGGCGAGCGAGCCCGCCCGCGCCGCACCGTCTATCCCGCCCTCCGCGCCACTGGTGAGGTTCGAAGCGGTGTCCTTCACGTACCCACGGACCGGCCGGGTCGTGCTGCAACACGTCGACCTCGAGATCCGCCCCGGCGAGCTGCTGGCCATCGTGGGCCTCAACGGCGCCGGCAAGTCGACTCTGATCAAGCTGCTGGCCGGCCTCTACACTCCGTCCTCCGGCCGGATCACCGCGGACGGCGTGGACCTGACGCGCCTTGGCATTCCAGACTGGCGCTCCCGGATCGCGGTGGTGTTCCAGGACTTCGTCCGCTACCACCTGTCGGCGGAGGACAACGTGGTGCTGGGCCGGCCCGACAGGGATCCAGCGGCCCTGGACGCGGCCGCCAGCGACGCCGGGCTCGATGAGCTGATCGCCCGTCTCCCGGACGGTTGGCGCACACCGCTGGCCCGGTCGCGTACCGGCGGGGTTGACCTGTCCGGCGGCCAGTGGCAACAGGTCGTGCTGGCCCGGGCGCTGTACGCGGTGCGCACCGGCGCCCGCCTGCTCGTGCTGGATGAGCCCACCGCGCACCTGGACGTGCGGACGGAGTTCGACGTGTTCGAGCGCCTCGCCGCGCACAAGGGCGACGCCAGCGTGGTGCTGATCTCCCACCGGCTCTCCACGGTGCGTCGGGCCGACCGGATCGTGCTGCTGGAGCACGGCCGCATAGCGGAGTCCGGGACGCACGACGAGCTCATGACCCTGGGCGGGTCGTACGCCGAGATGTTCCAGATCCAGGCCGACCGGTTTCAGCGCGGCTTCGACGACCGGATCGAGGAGGGTGAGCTGCTGTGAAGCGGTACGTCGCGGTATGGCTGAAGCTGCTGCGCCTAACCTGGCAACTCTTTCCGGGCCAGACCGCGGCGCTGCTGGTGTTGCGGCTGCTGATGGTGGGCGTCACAGCGGCGACCGCGCTCGCCATGCGGGCCGTGGTCAACGCGGTGGCCGAGGGCGACCCGGCCGGCGCCGTACGGGCCAGCGCCGTCACGGCGCTGACGCTCGGGCTGAACGCGTACGCTCTCGGGGCCGAGCACAACGTGCTCTTCCTGTTGGTCGAGCGGGTCGGCTTGAAGCACGTCCGGGCCCAGATCGACCGCGACATCGCCGGGCTGGAAGGGCTGGATCACCTCGAGCGTACCGACTTCCTCGACCGCGTCACCGTGGTCCGGGGCGCGGCGTGGGGCCTGACGTACGGCATGTGGAACGCGGTCGACACCATCTTCGCCGCGCTGCGGCTCGTCGTCATGCTGGTGCTACTCGGCGTCGTCAACCCCTGGCTGCTGCTCCTGCTGGCGTTCGCGGCGGCCCCGCTGTGGTTCGAGCGGCGCGGCCGCAAGGCGATCGTCCAGGCGGAGCTGGACACGGCCGAGCGGATGCGGCTGCAGCGGCACCTGTTCGAGCTGGCCACGGAAGCGCGCACCAACAAGGAGATCCGCACGGCGGGCGTCGGCCCGGCGCTGGCCCGCCGCCAGGAGCAGATCTGGCAGGAGATGGCCGAGGTGTGGTTGCGCGCCCGGGTGCGGTCCGGCGCCTGGCGGTTCGCGGGCTGGTCGCTGTTCACGCTCGGCTTCGCGGGGGGCATGGGCCTGGTGGCCGCCGACGCGGCGGGTGGCGCAGGCAGCGTCGGTGACGTGGTGCTGGCCATCATGGTCGCGGTCACCATGCGGGAGTCCGTGGAGACGACGGTGTCGCGTACGGCGACGGTGGCGGACGCCGGCCGGCTCATTGAGCCCTACCTCTGGCTGCAGGAGTACGTCGCGGCCGACCGGGGCCGGGCGAAGGACGACCGGGCCGCGCCCGATCGCCTGCGCGACGGCATCACGTTCGACCACGTGAGCTTCACCTATCCGGGACGCGACGAGCCGGCGCTCGACGACGTCAGCGTCCACCTGCCGGCAGGCACGGTCGTCGCGCTCGTCGGGGAGTACGGCTCAGGCAAGACGACCTTGGTGAAACTGCTGCTCAAGTTCTACCGCCCGGACGAGGGCACGATCCGCGTCGACGGGGTCGACCTGGCGGCTATCGACACCGAGCAGTGGCGGCGCAACGTCAGCGCCGCCTTCCAGGACTTCGGCCGCTTCCACACCGTGTTCGCCGAGACCATCGGTCTGGGCGACCTGGAGCACCTGACGGACACCAAGCGCATCGAGGCGGCGATCCGCAGCGCCGACGCCGAGGAGCTGGTGCGAAGGCTGCCGGACGGTCTCGACACGGAACTGGGTCGGGAGCAGGGCGGCGTCGACCTGTCCGAGGGGCAGTGGCAGAAGACCGCCCTGGCCCGGGCGTCCATGCGGGAGCGGCCGCTGCTGTTCGTGCTCGACGAGCCCACCGCGTCGCTGGACGCACCCAGCGAGCACGCGGTGTTCGCCGGGTACATGGCGCGGGCGCGAGGGCTGGCCGACCGGGCCGGCGCCATCGTGGTCGTCGTGTCCCACCGGTTCTCCACGGTCACCGGAGCCGACCTGATCCTGGTGTTGGCCAACGGCCGGCTCGCTGAGACGGGCACCCACGAGGAGCTGCTCGCCCTCGACGGTCGCTACGCGGAGCTCTACAACATCCAGGCCACCGCGTACGCGCGCACATAAGCGGTGGCGCCGGCTAGTGGAGCTGGCCCTGGTAGCGCAGCCATCCTTCGTCGAGGAGCCGGAACCCCGCGTCAATCGCGGACTCCGGGTCGGCGGTCCGGGTTGCGCTGAGCTGTATCTGGAGGGCGAAGCGGACGTAGAAGCGGATCTCGTCGCTGGGCTCGGGATGCCCGAACTCCTTGGTGATCGCCGCGATCAGGGCGTCCTCGTGGCGGAACCACATGCGTTCGGCGTACTCAACCAGGGCGGGGGTCTGTTCCATCAGGGCGAGGATCGGCTGCTCAGGGTTGGACCCGAGCGCGGTGATCTCCGCAAGGTAGTGCGCCTTGAGCGCGGCGGAGATCGACGTGCCCGGGGGCCGGTCGGTTACCGCCGCGACGAGCCGGTCGTGTCGCACGTCCTCGTCACCGAACGCGAGGGCCTCCTTGGTCGGGAAGTGCGTGAAGACGGTCGTCGGTGACACGTCGGCCCGGTCGGCGATCTCGCGGACGCTGACCGCGTCGAAGCCTCGTTCGAGGAACAGTTCGTGGGCGGCCTGCACGATCGCTGCCCGGGTCGCTGCCTTCTTGCGCTCCCGTCGCCCGGTTCGCTGCCCCTCGCTCATGCCGACAG
>JAEZGP010000651.1 GCA_023437285.1 Actinomycetes bacterium
GCAGCTTCAATGCGGGCCGGGCGGGGCGGGCCGGGCGGGGCCGAGCCGGGGCAGTCCGGGCGGGCCGGGAACTGCACCGCAGGCGGCCCAGCCTGCACGCCTCAGAAGAGCGCCGTCAGCGCTTGGGGATGATAATCGCGCGGGCCATCGGGGTGTCGCCGGCCTTGACGCCCGCGACGCCGACCCGCATGCCAACCTTCAGCTCCGTGGGGGCGATCGGCCGCCGGTGCTGGAAGAAACGGTACCTGTCGGCGAACGTCCACGTCAGCGTGTACCCGTCGGCGGACTTGACGGTGATCGTCTTGTCCGTGCGCGCCGTGATCTCGCCGCGTTGCGCGACGAGTGTCTTCGGCCCCTTCCAGGTCTGTACGGTGACCTCGCCGTGCAGAGCATCCTTGCCGAAGGCGGCGCGCAGCCGCATGAGCTGCCCTCGTTCGGCGCCGTGCCCCCTGCCCCGGCCACCCTTGTCTCCCTTGCCCGGGCCTGGGCCCGCGTCCGGGTCCGGGGACGCGCTCGCGGCGGCCATCACCCCGTCGAGGTCGGCCCGGTCGAAGCCGAGGGCCAGCAGCGCCTGCGACTCCTCCGCCAGGGAGTCGAGGTCTGTCGCGTCGACGGCGGGCGCCGTGCCGCCCGGGGGCGAGCCGGGGGCATTCTGCCGTCCGCAGCCGGCCAGGCCGAGTCCGAGTATGCCGACGAGTACGACGATGCCCACAGTCCTGGTCACGCCGACCATGATGCTGCGGTCGGGCGCAGAGCACCAGAGGATCAGGTACGGGCCACTCTGGGCGTACCTCGTGGGGGGAAGAGTGAGCGGCGCAGGGTCGCGTCCGCTGACGCGCGGAAGACCTTTTCCAGGGCCGCGTCGAAGCGCCACAGTTGACGGGGGTGGAGGGTGCGGATCCAGAACCGTTGCCGGCCGGTGGGGCAGGTGACGGCCACGTCGACGGAGGCGCCGGTGGGGTCGGCCTGCCAGGTGACGGCCTCCAGGTCCTCGACGTGGGAGCGCAGGTGCAGGCGCGGGCGGCGGCGCAGCCGCGACGGTCGGGTCACGACGAGTTGGGTACGGGTGAGCAGGAACAGGTGCGGCCCGGCGGCGGGCTTTTCGGGCCGTACGCACTGCGCCACCATGATCGCGGTGTCGGTGCCGGCGACGTGTTGCCGGAGCACCGGGAGGTGGTGGCTGATCACGTGGGTTGGCAGGCCGGCCTGCGCGGCCAGCGGAACGAACGTACGGGAAAATTCGTCTATCTCCGGCTCATCGTCCATATCCCATCCAACGACCCGCAACCCCGCCCCGTCGCGCCTTTCCCGCCGGACGGTGCCATCCTGGTCGGGTGCGCATCCGCGACCCTTACCCGGACGACGCCCAGCCGCCGCCCCGCGACCCGGAGCCGATCACGGAGGTCACCTACCGGGTGCCGCGCCGGTACCCGGTCGCCGCGCTGGCCCTCGCGGTCGCCCTGGTGCTTGCCGGCTGGTATTCCGGCCGCCCGGCGGGCTGGCTGATCTCCGGCCTGCTCGCGCTCGCCTTCGCCGGGTTCGCCGCGCGCGATCTGATCGCGCCGGTGCGGCTGCGCGCGGACCGGCAGGGCGTGGAGGTCATCTCCGGCTACGCGGGCCGCCGCCGGCTCGCGTGGGCCGACATTGACCGGGTACGCGTGGACGAGCGCGTACGCCTGGGGCGGGAGACCGAGACGCTGGAGATCGACGCCGGCGAGGCGCTCTACCTGTTCAGTGGCCGCGACCTGGGCACCCGGCCGACCGAGGTGGCCGACGCGCTGGAGCGGCTCAGGAGTTGAGCGCGATCGTCTGCACGACGGTGAGCGCGCCGAGGATGAGCAGCGTGGCGCCCATCGCCGACAGTTGCAGCAGGGTCCGTTTCTCCCGCGGCGCGTACGCCAGGCCCAGCGCGACCAGCGTGCCGATCAGCAGCCCGCCGAGGTGGCCCGCCACGGAGACCCGGCCGGCCGCGACGAACGTGAAGAGCACGTTGATCACGATGATCGGGATGAGCGAGGACGTGTCCCGGCGCAGCCGCTTGAGCACCACGAACAACGCCCCGAACAGGCCATAGACGGCGGTCGACGCGCCGGCGGTGAGCGCCTCGGGCTGGAACAGGTATGCCGCGACGTTGCCGCCGAGGCCGGCGAGCAGATAGAGCGCGAGGAACCGGGCGGGGCCGAGCGCGGCCTCCAGCGCCCGCCCGAAGATCCACAGGGCCCACATGTTCAGCAGCAGATGCAGGACGCCGTAGTGCAGGAACATGGCGGTGAACAGCCGGTAGAACTCGCCGTCCGCGACGCCCGCCGGCACCGTGTACGCGACGGCGCCGGTGGCCTGATCCCGCCAGACCTCCAGGCCCCACACCCCGCCCCACTCCATGAGCGGGGTCACGCCGCCGAACAGGCCGTTGCCGAGGAACTGTCCCACGTTTCCGGCGGAGACGATGGACGCGAGCGCCATGATCACGTTGACGGCGATGAGAACTTTTGTGACGTAGCCCTCCTCGCCGGCCGCACTGCCGCCGAACGCGGTACGGGCCGGACGCTGGCTGCGGCGACCATCCGCCACGCACTCGGGGCACTGGAAACCGACCGACGCCTCGTTCATGCAGTCAGGGCAGATCGGTCGGTCACAGCGCACGCACCGGACGTAGGTCTCCCGACCGGGGTGTCGGTAGCAGACCGGGGCGGTGACCGGGGGCGGGACCTGCGTCATGGCCGCAAGAGTAGCCGGCCCCGCCCACGATCCTCCGATAGCACTACTGCTTGCGCTCGATCTCCACGCGCTCGATCACGACGTCGCGGACCGGCTTGTCGTCGGGACCCGTCGGCGTGCCCACGATGGCGTCGACGACGGCCTTCGACTCCTCGTCGGTGACCTCGCCGAAGATCGTGTGCTTGAAGTTGAGCCAGCCGGTCGGCGCGACCGTGATGAAGAACTGGGACCCGTTGGTGCCGCTGCCGTCGGGCCGCTTGCCGGCGTTGGCCATGGCCAGCAGGTACGGCCGGTTGAAGTGCAGTTCGGGGTGGGTCTCGTCGTTGAAGTTGTAACCCGGGCCACCCCGGCCGGTGCCGGTCGGGTCACCGCCCTGGATCATGAAACCGGGGATGACCCGGTGGAAGATCGTGCCGTCGTAGTACGGCCCCGCCCCCGGCGCGCCGGTACGCGGGTCGGTGTACGGCTGGGTGCCCTCCGCCAGCCCTACGAAGTTCGCCACCGTCTTGGGGGCGTGGTTGGGGAACAGTTCCAAACGGATCGGCCCCGCAGACGTGTACAGGGTCGCGAAGATCGCCTCGCCCACAGTTACTCCTTGTAGTTCGACTTCTCCCAGTGATCCTGCCATTCGCCCATTCTGGTAGTACCGGGGTATCCGAAGGGTCAGGATGGGATGGACGCACGGGGCGCGTAGCGCCGCTCAGGGAGGTGGACACGTGTTCAACCGAAAGACCAGGTCACACAGCGACATGTTTCGCGACGAGCTCACGGAGTCGTACGGTCATTTCAAGACGGCCGCCTCCCACGCACCCGGGGGCGCCGCCGAGATGCTCACCCCCGCGTACGACAGGACCAGGGGCATGGCGTCACGCCGTTTGAAGCAGGGCGTGGCGGTCATTATCCCCGTGTACGAGACGATGAAGGACGGGGCGCGAAACGCCCGGAGCGCTGCGGAGAAACGATTGTCGACTGACAAGCACAAGAAGGACAGGAACGTCCTGCCCGGTCTGCTGGCCCTGCTCGCCGCGGGCGTCGCCCTCGGCGCGCTCGGCGCGCTGGTGATGCGCCGCCGCCGGGCGGCCCAGGAGTGGGACGAGTTCGAGAGCCCGTCGCTCACCGACGAGCCCGACGACGACGTCACGACGGTCGGCGCGGCCGTGGTCGACACCACCGGACCGCAGGTTGACCCGATGGCCGAGCGGGTGGACGACGAGGGTCGCGGTCCCTTCAGCGCCTTCGCCGACGAGAACCAGACCGCCGACGACGTCGTGGCCCGGGCCGGCGATCAACACCAGAACCCCTGAGTACGCCCTAGAGCCAGCCGGAGCGGCGGAACAGGCGGTAGAGCCACAGCGCCAGACCGAACATGACGGCGAGCACGCCCGGGTAGCCGAACTTCCAGTCGGTCTCGGGCATGTGCTCGAAGTTCATGCCGTAGATGCCGGCGATGGCCGTCTGCGACGCCGCGATGGCCGCCCACGCGGCGATCTTGCGCATGTCGTTGTTCTGGTCGACGGTCACCTGGGCCAGGCGTGCCTGCAGGATCGAGTTGAGCAGGTCGTCGAACGACGTCACCTGCTCGACGACCTTGAGCAGGTGGTCGTGGACGTCGCGGAAGTACCGGCGGATCTCCGGGGAGACCCCGCCGAGCCGACCCTCGACGAGCCAGGTCAGCGGGCGTTGCAGTGGGAGGACGGCCCGCTTGAACTCCACCATCTCGCGCTTGAGGTGGTAGACGCGGGCGATGCGCTCGTGTGCGTCGCGGTCGAAGACGCTGGTCTCGACGTCGTCGATGTCGGCCTCGATCATCGTGGCCACGTCGAGGTAGGCGTCCACGACGCAATCGGCGATCGCGTACACGACCGCCCAGGGGCCGAGCGTGAGCAGGTCGGGCCGCGCCTCGAGTTCCGCGCGTACGGGCGCCAGCCGGGCCGCCTCGCCGAGCCGCACGGTGATGACGAAGTGGTCCCCCACGAACAGCATCATGTGGCCGGTCTCGACGACATCGGTCAGCTCGGTGAGCTTCTCGTGCTCCATGTATCGGGCGGTACGCAGGACGGCGAACGCCATGTCCCCGTACTGCTCGATCTTGGGCCGCTGGTGGGCCCGGTGCAGGATGTCCTCGACGGCGAACTGGTCGAGTTCGAAGACCTCGCCGATGTCCTCCAGCTCGGCGACCTCGGGGTCGTGCAGGCCGAGCCAGACGAACGCGTCGGAGCGCTTGCGGGCGGCCGCGAGGGCCTCCCGGTAACCCCACTCGCCCGGCTGGCGTGCGCCCCGCACGTACAGCGCGCAGTCGACGATCGCGCTGCGGCCGGGCGGCGGGCTCGACGACTCGGCGCGCGACGGCGCGGGTTGGCCGAACATGCGGGTCACCGCGCGCATCGGCCGGGTCACGGCGCGCATCGGTGCCGAAAGGGCCCGCCCGAGATTGATCGAGGCCCCGTGCGTCTGCTCGGCGTCGGCCACCGTCGCCTCCCTACTCGCTTGCGCGGAAAGGGGAACGCTGACCGGGCCCCGCGGTGCAGGGTAGCCGCCGCAGACCGCACCGGGTGAGCCGGCCGCGGCGGAGGTGGGGGTGGGCGGCCGGCTCACCCGGTGCCCCTTGGGGGCGGGGTTCAAAGCCTGCGCGAACGCGCGACCAGATGTGATCCGCGTCGCTACGGCGAATTGTGTTCAGCCGAGGCGCGCAAACGGAAGAGGCGCCGCCCCTTGCGGCGCCTCTTGTGTCGAAGTTGTGACAATCGCATATCGGCTACGGGTCCCGGTCACGTTTTCAGGTTCGCCGCCAGGAACGCGCGCACCTCAGGCTGGACGGAGTCCGGCAGCGTGCCCAGCATGCTCCACCCGTGGGCCCCGCTGTCCGGCCGGGACACGATCGTGCACCGGTCGCGCGCCGGCGACTCCGCGATGAACAGCTTCGCCTCGGCCGGCGGCAGCGCGTCCGGGTCCAGTCCCGCCGAGGCGAGCAGCATCGGCGCGCGTACCCGCGACACCGCGTCCGAGGGCGTACGCACGTCCGTGGCCGTGGGGCCCGAGGCGTTGAAGCTCACGCTGAACAGCGACAGCGCGACCACCGCGTCGACCTGGTCGGGGAACCGTCCGGCGGTCACCACCGACACTGCGGCCCCCAGCGAGGCGCCCATGACGGCCACCGACGTCGCACCGGCCCCACGCAGGTACGCCACGGCCGCCGCGGCGTCGGCGGCCCGGTCCAGCGGCATGTAGAACGGGTCGCCGCTGAGGCTGGGATCGCAGTCGCTCAGGCCCGCGCACCGGAAGTCGATGGCCACGATGTGCAGCCCGGCCGCGAGGAGGTCGGCCACGTACGGCGTCCAGCCGCACAGGTCGCCGCCGCTCTGGTGCAACAGCACGAGCCCGCGCGGCCCCGTACCCACCTCCACGCCGGCCAGCTCGATGCCGTCCGTACTCGGGATGACGACCTTGCGGGCGGACTTCGGGAACTTGAGGCACCGCACGTGCGGCTCGGGCGCCGCCCGGGCGAACGAGAAGGTCTTCGTGGGAGTTGGCGTGGATTTCGGCGGTTCAGCCGTCGATCCGCAGCCGGCCAGCAGCACGCCCACGAGCGCCACACCGCCGGCCAGTCGCATGCGCGCTCGATTGAGGACGGTCATGCCACCCACGAGCCGCGACGCGGCCCGGGGGTTCCGGGCCGCGTCGAACAATGTCACCCAGCCGCTCCGATCAGCCGCGGAGCCGGCTTCGGCTCGCCGCGGAGCTCGCTCCGCTTAGCCGCGGAGCTGGCTTCGGCTAGCCGCGGAGCGGGCTCCGGTTAGCCGCGCACGGCGGCGACGGCCTCGGCGAGGCGGCGCACGCCCTCGTCGATCTGGTCGACGGTCACCGCCGAGTACGCCAGCCGCAGCGCGTGCCGGCCACCGTCGAGGTAGAAGTCGCTGCCCTTCACCACGGCGCAGCCGCGCTCGGCGGCCGCCGCGAACACCGCGTCGGCGTCGACGTCGTCGCCCAGGTCGATCCAGAGGAAGTAGCCGCCGTCGGGCTCCGTGAACCGGGCCTGCGGCAGGTGCTTGCGCAGCGCCGCGGCGAGCGTGGCGGCCCGCTCGGACAGCGCCGCGCGTACCGCGTGGATGGACTTCTCCAGGTCGCCGGCCTCGCAGAACTGGTACACGGTCGCCTCGGCGAGCATGTTCGGCGAGATGTAGAGGTTCAGCGCCGTCTTCGCGATCGCGGCGATGAGCGCCGGCGCGCCGATCAGGTAGCCGACCCGCACGCCCGGGCAGACGGTCTTGGTGAACGACGACGCGTGCACGACCACCGGCTCGCCGTCGCCGGCCGCGTCCAGGGCCAGCAGCGTCGGCAGCGGCTCGCCGCGGAACCGGACCTCCGCGTACGGGTCGTCCTCAAAGATCGTGAACCCGTACTCCCTGGCGAGGGTGATGAGCGCGGCCCGCCGCTCCACGGAGAGGGTGACCCCGGCGGGGTTTTGGTAGTTCGGGATGATGTGCGCTAGCTTCGGCCGCAGCCCCGACTCCAGCAGGCCGCGCAGCTCGTCGGTGTCGATGCCGTTCTCGTCGACCGTCACCTGGTGCACCTTGGCACCCATGGCCTTGAGGCTCAGCAGCGTGCGGTCGTAGGTGGGGCTCTCCACGATGACGTCGTCGCCCGGGCTGACGAGGTGGTTGAACAGGAACGCGTCGGCCTGCAACGACCCGTTCGTGACGAGCACCTGGTCCTCGTCGACCCCGTAGCGCTTCGCGATCCACGTCCGCAGCGGGGCGTAGCCGGTGGCCGGGCCGTACGCGGTCACGCCCGCCGGATCGGCGTCGAACGCCCGGCCGGCGGCGGCCTTCAGGCCGGCGATGTCGATGATGTCGAGGGACGGGGCGCCACGGGCGAAGGAGATCAGCTGAGCTGCGGTCATGGGGCATAGGGTATCGGCTCGCCGGCGTGCCTTCCGACGCGGTTTGCGCAGGTGTGACATGCGTTTGCGGCCTCCGGCGGCCGCGCGGCCATGATCTGCTGGGCGGCTACGGCCGACGCGCCGAAACGTCCCCCGAACGGGTCCGCGAAAGCGAGGACTTATTTTTCGGCCGTCGGCCAGGTCTGCCAGTTCTGCCAGGCCCGGCTGGGCGTCGGGCCGCGTTGGTTCTGGTACCGCGAGCCGTAGACGGCCGAGCCGTAGGGGTGTTCGGCGGGCGAGGACAGCCGGAACACGCACAACTGGCCGATCTTCATGCCGGGCCACAGCGTCATCGGCAGGGTGGCGACGTTGGATAGCTCCAGCGTCACGTGGCCGGAGAAGCCGGGGTCGATGAAGCCGGCCGTCGAGTGAGTGAGCAGGCCCAGCCGGCCGAGGCTCGACTTGCCCTCGATCCGCGCGGCCAGGGCGTCACCGAGGGTGACGACCTCCAGCGTGGAGGCGAGCACGAACTCGCCCGGGTGCAGCACGAACGGTTGCCCGTCCGGCACCTCGACCATCGTGGTCAGGTCGTCCTGCTGCTGAGCCGGGTCGATGTGCGTGTACAGGTGGTTGTTGAAGATCCGGAACCAGCGGTCGAGCCGCACGTCGATGCTGGACGGCTGGATCAGCTCCGACTCGTACGGGGCGAGTTGGAGACCGCCGTTCTTGATCTCAGTCACCAGGTCGCGGTCGGAGAGCAGCACAAAGGGAGGGTACGCGACCGCGTCGCGGCCGGCAGACGGCCCACTCCCGGCACTACGGGCTTTGTCCTAAAAAGTCCCCCGGCGTGTCGCGCTGAGTCACCGCGTGTCGCCTTCCGATCTAGAACACCTGTTCTATAGAGTTGCCCCATGGTCTTCTGGTCCGCGTTCGCCGCTGCCGCACCGTGGCTGGCCACCGACATAAAGAACCTGATCCATCAGTACGGGCCGGGGCTCGGCTACCTCGCGACCGTGCGCCCCGACGGCGGCCCGCGCGTGCACCCCGTCGCCCCCGTCGTCGCCGACGGCGGCCTCTTCTGCTTCCTGCTCAACTCCCCCAAGCGACGCGACCTCGAACGGGACGGCCGCTATGCCCTGCACACCTACCCGCCCGAAGACGACGACACCGAGGGTTACCTCGCCGGCCGCGCGCACGCCGTCACCGACGAGGTCCGCCGTCGCCGCGTGGCCGCCGCGTCGCGCGCCGCGGTCGGGGTCGACTGGCGCCTCTTCGAACTGGACATCGAAGTGGCCATGGTGACCCGCCACCTCAGCTCCGCCCAGACCCAGACCCACACCGTCTGGCGCGCTCCCGGCACGGGCCGCGAACCGTCCACGGCCCGCCAAGAACCGCAGGGCGCCCTGACGGTCACCATCCCACCCACCCTCGTCACGGCCGCCCCGCCCCTCATCCGGCTGGCCTGACCCGACGCGACACGAACCGGCGTGCACCGTCACACCCACCTCGGGTAGAGTGGTGCCGCCCGCGGGTGTAGTTCAATGGCAGAACATCAGCTTCCCAAGCTGACAGTGCGAGTTCGATTCTCGTCACCCGCTCCATGCAAAAGACCCTGGTCACGGCACGAGCCGCAGCCAGGGTCTTTGCTTTTCGTGCCACGTAGGCAGGCGCCTGGATCCGCACCGTCCGCAGCATGCAGCCACGGCCTGAGTTGCCGGCGTTTCTTGGGCATGGCGGGAAGCGAGCTCGAATGGATGCCGGTCGCCAGCTTCAGCACTTCGGTCCATGGTTGGGCGCCGTGGCGGGTGGATGGCCGCTGGCCGCGCTCGTTGATCGGCGTTCGCGGTACGGGATGTGTAGCTGGACTACGTCCTGGTACACCAAACCGCGATCATCATGTGCGATAGATTCAACCGTGTCGATTGATCAGGGGAGAATTCCACACCCCCGAACAGGGCCGCCTCACCGGCCACCTGGGACTACAGCGTGCCCCGGGGTGCCACCCATTCGGTGGGCTGGCCGGTGATGTGCGCGATGCGGTCGTAGTCGGCGTCGTAGTGCAACACAGTCGCGCCGTGCAGCTCCGCCGTCGCCGCGATGATGAGGTCCGGCAGGCGAAAGTGCCGGTGTTGGCTCGCCTCGGCCAGCGCGCGATGCACCTCCAGCGCACGATCCATGGCAGCCGTCGTGACGTCGAGCCACCGCTGGGCACGCAGCGCGCCGTCGAGCGTCTCGTACCCGAGCCGGTCTGGCGCGTTGTTGAGGAACTCGAGCGCTGTCATCTGGCAGGCTGCCAGGCGCCCGGCCATGAGCAACTGCTCAAAGCGGCGCCGAACGCTGTCATGGCGGGTACGCAGCACGTACACCGAGGTGTCCGCGAGGTAGACGGGCGCCGCCATTAGGCTGCTTCAACGGCCCGCGCGTCGGCCTCCAGAGTCGACAGGTCCCGGCCGCCGCCGTGGTGCCACCCTTCGGCTGACCCATCGAACTCGATCTGGACGCTGTCGAGGGCCGCGATGATATCCACAGCCTGGCGCCGGACCGCGAACGCGTGTAGGGCGGCGTTGATGGTTGCCACCTTCGTATCGGTGCCGAGCACCTCGCGGGCGGCGTCCAGCCACTCCTCATTCACGTCCACCGTGATGCGCGCCATAAGACAAAGGGTACACCAAGATCACGGGAACCGAGTCACCAAGATCGCAAGTGTTCTGGTGCTTCTCGGCCGCCTCCATCCCCTCTGGGCAAGCGACATGCGGCGATCACGCGGCGGTGACCAGCGGAAGTCCCATCTGGGTACGCCATGCCGCCCGACGCTCCCGCGTGCGCTCAGCGTCGACGGCGGCGGAGCCGGACCTCTGCGACGCTAGGTCGCCGGCGACCCACAGCGGAGCGACGTACACCGCGAACGGGAGCAGGGCGAGGACGAACCGCACTGGCCTGGTACGCGGCGGCCG
>JAEZGP010000663.1 GCA_023437285.1 Actinomycetes bacterium
GCCCGCCCGGGCCGAGGCGTACCCGGTCCTGTACCTGCTGAGCAGCGAGGGTCAGACCGCTCGTGAGTGGCTGGAACTTGGCCGGGCGAAGCAGATCCTCGACAACCTGGCCGCGGGCAGGGACGCCGAGCCGATGGTGGTCGTGATGGCTGACGCCAATGCCGCCGACCCGCGCGCCGAGCTACTCAACGCGATCGTCCCAGCAGCCCGGGCCGGCTACAACATCTCGTCCAAGCCCCAGAGTCAGGCGCTGGCCGGTGTCGGTACCGGTGCCGAGCAGGCGATCAGCATCCTGCGCCGCGATCCCGGCGCGTTCGGCTACGTCGGCTCCTTCTCCGGCTCCGCCGACGGCCCGATCACCAAGGCGGAGGCCAAGGCGATCAACAAAGGCACCAAACTGCTTCGGGTGTACGTCGGCAACACGCTCGATCCGTCGTACAACGACAACTACGACCTGCTTACGGACCTGAAGAAGTCCGGGGTGAAGTACGAGTTCGACGGCGTCAACCCCGACGACGCCAGCTGGGACGCGTGGCGGGAGAACCTGCGGGACTTCGCCTCTCGCCTCTTCGGGCAGAAGGGCGCCGGCCCCGGTGCCAGCAAGGGACACCGCCCGCTGACCCAGCCGTACCAGCCCCCCGCACCCGGGTCGATCACGACCCCGCACATCGACCCGTACGGCGTCGTCACGTTCGAGACCGGCACCCAGTGGGCCGACGCCAAGGACGTCACGGTCTGGGGCAACTGGGCCCCGAACGGCCAGTGGTTCCGGATCCCGATGGTCAAGCAGCCGGACGGCCGCTGGCGCATCTCGGTCGGACCGCTCGACGGCTACTACTACTACCGGTACGTGGTCGACGGCGTCGACAAGAAGGACCCGGCCGACACCGTCAACAAGCACACGACGGAGTCGCCGCTATTCGTGCCGGGCAAGACCGACGCGATGCTCGCCGACGTACCCGCAGGCAAGGGCGGCACGGTCTCGCTGATGACCTACGCCGGAGCCCAGGGCGCGGAGCGCTACGCCTACGTCTGGACGCCGCCCGGCTACGATGCTGACCGCGCAGCCGCCTACCCGGTGCTGTACCTGTACCACGGTGGGGGCCAGAACTACGGCAGCTGGCTGGAGACCGGGCGGGCCAAGCAGATCCTCGACAACCACTACCTCAACGGGACCATGGTGCCGATGGTCGTGGTCATGCCGGACCAGAACGGCGTCGACTTCTGGACCGACCTCAGCCAGCACGTGATGCCGACCGCAGCGGAAAAGTACAACATCTCGACCGATCCGGACGAGCAGGCGCTCGCCGGCCTGTCGTGGGGAGCCATCAACACCCTCGGCACCTGGCTCGCCCACCCGGGCGAGTTCGCCTACATCGGCGCCTTCTCGGGTGGCCTGTTCTCCTTCCCCACCGTCGACGTCCAGGCGGTCAACGAAAGCACCAAGCTGGTAAGGCTGTACTCCGGTGATGTCGACTTCACGTACTCGTTCACCCAGAGCACGATGCAATGGCTCACTTCCCAGGGAATCAAATACGAGTACGCCGGCACCTGGGTCGGACCGCACGGCTTCGACATCTGGATGGCGAACCTGATCGACTTCGTGCCGCGGCTTTTCGTGCCTGAGTACCGGTTCGGCGGGATGCGGCCACCGCTGGCCGGCGACGGCTCCGACGTCGTCAAGGCCGGACACCCCGTGCCGGTCAAGTTCACCCTGACCGGCGCGGACGGCAAGACGGTCACCGACGCGCGGCCGCGTCTGTACCTGGCGAAGAAGACCGACGGTGTGGCCGGCGATCGTGTCCCGGCCACACCCGTGCAGAAGAACGCGGACAACACCGCGCACTACAAGGCAGGCAAGGCCGAGTACGTCTTCGACTGGGACACCAAGGGGCTCGCCCGAGGGGCGTACGAGTTGCAGATCGACCTGGGTAGCTCGGTTCACACCATCGCGCTGACCATCAACTGACCTTGGGCTATGGCCGGCCGGCCCCGATCCGGGGCGGGCCGGCCGCTGCGTCGGGGTTGGCACGTGCGTCTTATACGCTCGTCGATGAGTGGCGGGAGGCGCTGTGGCACGCAAGACCAACAGGTCGGCGACGATGCGCGACGTCGCCCGACTCGCCGGGGTGTCGATCAAGACGGTGTCCAACATCCTCAACGGCTATCAGTACGTGCGTCCGGAAACCCGCCAGCGGGTGGACGACGCGATCCGTGAGCTGGGCTACCACGTGAACGTGTCGGCGCGGAACCTGAGCCGGGGCCGGACCGGCGCGATCGCTCTGGTGCTGCCGTCGCTGCGCGTCGTGTACTTCGCCGAACTTGCGGACGCCGTCATGCGCGAGGCATCCCGGCGGGGCCTGACCGTCTTCATCGAGCAGACCAACGCCGAGCGCGACCGCGAGGTGCGGGTATTGGACGGCAGCTACCGGTCACGCTTCGACGGCGTGCTCTACTCCCCACTCGCGCTGGGCCAGGAAGACCTCCCGCTGTTCGACGTCGACTTCCCCCTCGTACTCCTGGGTGAGCGGGTGTTCGACGGCAGCGTCGACCACGTCACGATGAGCAACGTCGACGGAGCACGTGCGGCGACCGAGCACGTCCTGGACCGGGGCGCGACCACGGTAGTCCCCCTGGGAGTCAAGGACGACCCGTCACCGAGCAGCGGAACGCTGCGGTTCCAGGGCTTCCGGGACGCCCTGCGCTCACGAGGGTTCGACGTCGACCCACGCGCGATCATCGGGGTACCCGACTACTTCCACTCAACCGGCGCCACGACGATCGCTCGCATCCTTGACAGCGGCGTCAAGCCCGACGCGGTTGTGGCGTTCACCGACACACTCGCGCTGGGTGCGCTCGCCGCCTTTCAGGACCGCGGCCTACGGGTTCCCGACGACGTCCTGCTGATCGGCTTCGACAACATCGACGAAACGAACTACTCCCGGCCTCCGCTGAGCACCGTCGACCCCGGACGCGACGTGATCGCACATCGGGCGGTCGCCCTGCTGGAAGAGCGCATCCAGCTCCAGTTCGACGGTGTGCCGCGCGAGGAACAGCCGGCGCCCCGCAGGGTGGTCGTCGACTTCGAACTGATCCAGCGGCAGTCGACGCTGCGCTAGGGACTGCGGCGGTGCGCCGACTCTGCCGGTGTCCGGTCGAGCGGCAGAAGCCGGCGGCTTCTGGTGGCAGTCGTTTTGTAGCGGCGAGATCGGCTGCGTATCGGGAGAATATCGAGCCAATTCATAGCGTCGATGTCAGCCCGCAGAGTTTGAGAGCGGGGGAGGTTTCTTCGAAAGGAAACCATGATTCGACGTTTGTTGACGGCCGTCGCGGCCGTCACGGTGGTACTGGCGGGGCCGTTCGTCGGCGTCGGCGGCGCCTCCGCCACGAGCAGCACGGCCGGTGCCTACAAGGGCATCGACGGCTATCCGTTGCGGCAACTGCCGACCTCCTGCATCACCACACCTCAGCCGGGCACGGTCTACCTGCACGACATGGTGCTCGCTGGCGCGGGCGGGCGTCATCTCGGCTACACCAACTGCACGGAGGCGAGCTCGTACCACCGGGAGAGCCGCGCGTGGGACTGGGGGATGAATGCCTCCAACAGCTACGAGGCGGCTCGGGTCAACGAGGTACTGACCTGGCTGCTCGCCACCGACGAGCGCGGCAACGCGCACGCCAACGCGCGCCGGCTGGGCATCGGTGAGATCATCTGGAACCGGCGCATCATCCATCTGTGGTCTTCCACGACCAACAAGAACTGGGAGTCCTACAGCGGTAGCAACCCGCACACCGACCACGTCCACTTCTCCATGTCGTGGGCGGGGGCCCGAAAGGAGACCGGCTTCTTCGCGTCGCGCAACGCCACGCCGCTGTTCGCCCTCTCCGACTCGCTGAACTCGAGCGTCGCCACCCTGGCGAAGTTCTACTACGGGTTCGGTGCCTCCGAGGTGGTCACGGGCGACTGGGACGGCAGTCTCGGCGACGGGGTGGGCCTCTACGATCCCACCACCTGGACGTTCTACCTGCGCAACTGCCCGTGCGCCCCCGGCAACGCCGACACCGTGGTGCGCCTGGGCAACTTCGGCGACAAGCCGATCGCCGGCGACTGGGACGGCGACGGCCGCGACGACATCGGCGTCTACCGGCCCAGCAACGGTACGTTCTACTTCCACATGCTCGACGGGGATGCCGCGCCGGCACCCATCGCCTACGGGAACCTCGGCGACCTGCCGATCATCGGGGACTGGAACGGAGACGGCCGCGACGACATCGGCGTCTATCGCCCGGGCAACGCCACCTTCTACAAGAGCACGGGGGGTCAGGTGCCGCTCGGCAACGTCGGTGACATCCCGATCGTCGGCGACTGGACCCCCGACGGCATCGACGAGATCGGCGTCTACCGTCCCTCGAACAGCACGTTCTACTTCCTGACCGAGTCAGAGGACCAGCCGCAGGCGGTTCGCGTCCGAGGCTACGGCGACCCAGGTGCCATCCCGGTGGTCGGGGACTGGGACGGCAACGGCCAGGACACCCAGGGGATCATTATTCTCTGAGTACGCGCAGAGGGCGGCCCCATCCGGCGGTGCCGGGTGGGTCCGCCGCAGGTCGTAATGATGGCG
>JAEZGP010000678.1 GCA_023437285.1 Actinomycetes bacterium
GCGTACCCCCGGGTGGGCGCGGCAGGTCGGGACGAGTGTCGGGGCTCGCGCTGGGCCGGGTACGGGTGCTCCTCCGGCGCCGCCCGGCCGCCGAGCCGGCCAAGGTCACGAAGGGCGCGCCACCGGCCGTCGGCGTCGGCCTGGGCCCGCTCGGTGTCCACGCTGTCCTCCCCGAACCGTGATGTCACGCCAAGGCTACGGACTGCGGCGCCCTTTGCCATCCCCGCACGGCCAAGTAATCATGGTCGGTCGGGCGGGGCATCCTGTCCACCGGGACACCGCTCACGCCGCGGCCCGCAGGGCGGCGAGCGCGTCCGCCAGATCCGCGGGGTACTCGCTGACGAACGTGACGTCCTCGCCCCGGGTCGGATGCTCGAACGTCAGCGAACGGGCGTGCAGCCACTGCCGCTCCAGCCCGAGCCGGGCCGACAGCGTCGGGTCGGCGCCGTAGGTCAGGTCGCCGACGCACGGGTGGCGCAGCGCGGAGAAGTGGACGCGGATCTGGTGCGTACGGCCGGTCTCCAGGCGCACGTCGACGAGGCTGGCGGACGGGAACGCCTCCAGCGTGTCGTAGTGCGTCACGCTCGGCTTGCCGCCGGAGAGCACCGCCCACCGGTAGTCGTGGGTGGGATGCCGGTCGATCGGCGCGTCGATGGTGCCCCGCAACGGGTCCAGTTGTCCCTGCACGATCGCGTGGTAGCGCTTCTCGACCGTACGTTCCTTGAAGGCCCGCTTGAGCACGCTGTAGGCGATCTCGCTCTTGGCGACGACCATGAGGCCGGTCGTGCCGACGTCGAGGCGGTGCACGACGCCCTGCCGCTCGGCCGCGCCGCTCGTGGCGATGCGCAGCCCCATGGCGGCGAGCCCGCCGGTGACGGTGGGCCCCGTCCAGCCCGGGCTGGCGTGCGCGGCGACGCCGACCGGCTTGTCGACCACCACGATGTCGTCGTCGTCGAAGACGATCCGCAGGTTGTCCACGGGGGTCGGTTCGACCTCCGTCACCGGTACGGGCGGCGGCGGCAGCGTGACCTCCAGCCAGTCGCCCGCGCGCACCTTGTCGGACTTGGTGCGCGACACGCCGCCGACCGAGGCGGCACCGTCGTCGACGAGCGTGGCCGCCGCCGTGCGGGAGAGCCCGAACAGCCGGGAGATCGCCAGGTCGAGCCGGAGACCGTCGAGGCCGTCGGGGACGGGCACCGTGCGCCGCTCACCCTGCCGGCCGGACGGGGGGTACGCCGCGGTCACGAGCCGTCGGCGGTGGCGGGCAGGCCGTCGCGGCGACGGCCGGTGAACTCGAGAATGATCGCGAGGATGACGCCGCAGGTCAGCGCCGAGTCGGCGACGTTGAACACCGGGAAGCGCTCGCCCGCGTCACCGAACACGCTGATGAAGTCGACCACGTGGCCGCGGAACGGTCCGGGCTCCCGGAAGATCCGGTCGGCGAGGTTGCCGACGGCGCCGCCCAGGATGAGCCCGATCGCGATGGCCCACGGCGTGGACGCGAGCTTGCGGGCCAACGCCAGGATCACGCCGCACACGATGATGGCGATGATCGGGAAGACCCAGGTCAGGTCCTCACCGATGCTGAACGCCGCGCCGGCGTTGCGGGTGAAGGTGAGGTACACGGCGCCGCCGAGCAGGCGGATCGACTCCTGGCCGTTGCCCAGGTGCGTGATCGCCAGCGTCTTGGTGACCAGATCGGCGATGAGCACCACCGCCGCCACGATGCCGAGCACCAGCCACGCCCGGCGGCGCGACGGCGCCGGCACGGGCCGATCTTCTTCCACCGCCTCGCGGTGGGCATCCTCCGAGCCCGGCGAAAGAAGATCAGGTGTCAACGCCGCTCCTCCAACTGCTTGCACGTCACGCAGAGGGTAGCTGACGGGAACGCGGCCAGCCGCTCGACCGGAATGGGATTGCCGCACCGCTCACACCAGCCGTACTGGCCGTCGTCGAGGCGCTCCAGGGCGCGCTCGACCTGGTTGATCCGGTCGAGGATGTTGTTGGCGAGCGAGATCTCCTGCTCGCGTTCGAACGTCTTCGTGCCCGTGTCGGCCTGGTCGTCGCCCGCCGAGTCGGTCAGCCGGTCGCGCTGCAGTTCGGCGATCTCGGCCAGCGTCGACTCGTACTCCTCGCGCAGCTCGTCGCGGCGGGCGGCGAGCGCCTCGCGGATCTTCTCGGTCTCCGCGGCCGTGCGGGAGGCCTTGACCGGCGCGGCCTTTCGGGCGGTCTTCGTGTCAGCTGGCTTGGCCATTGTCGCTCCCTCGGCCGCACTGGTGGCGGCGGATTCCGGTGTCTCGGCCCGGACGGCCGCCGGTCGCGCCGACGTCCCTCCGCCCTCGGACGTGTTCTTGCGGGTCGCCGTCCTGGTCGCCGGCGTCGCCTTCGCCGCCGACTTTTTCGCCTGGGCCGTGCCGGCCCGGGACGTCACTGGTGCGGCCTTGGCCGCCTTCGCGGGCGCCTCGACCTTCGCGGGCACCTCCGCCTTCGCCGGCGGCGCCTTCTTCGCGGTCGGAGCGGTCTTCGCGGGCGCCTTCTTCGCGGGTGGCGCCTTCTTCCCGGTGGGGGCGGTCTTCGCGGTGGGGGCGGTCTTCTTGGTGGCGGTGGCCTTGGTGACGGGCGTGTCCGCCTTGGCCGCCTTCTTCGCCGGGGCTGCCGCCTTGACCGGCGCCGGCTCGGTCGGGGTGGCGCTCTTGACCGGGGCGGCCTTCTTCGGCGGCACGGCCTTTTTCCGGGCGCGCGCCGAGGACGTTTCGGACGCCGCGGCGGTGCCCGATTTCGTGGCCTTCCGCACGGCATCTGCCCGCTCGGCCATGGCTGTCCCCCACATGCAAAAACGGGCGCGCGGCGGGGCGCCGCGCACTCCAGAGGGTGGCAAGGATACGGAACCTGTCGGCTCCCGACAAACATGCCACACGTAGCCGGACCATTTCGGGCAACGGGGAAAATCTATTTCGGGCCACGAGGCACTCAGTGCGGCTCGACTTCGCCCTTTTCGCCGTACCAGCGGGCCAGGCGCCCGCGCCGGCTCACCGCCCGCAGCCGCCGCTCGGCCGCGTCGCGGCTGTCGGTCGTGGCGACGATGAGCAGGCTGTCCCCGGAGCGCAGCCGGCTGGTGGGCTGCGGCACGAAGCCTTGGCCCTCGCGCAGCACCAGGGTCACCGCGGCGCCCTGCGGCAGGCGCAGCTCGTCGATGTACATACCGGACAGGTGGGAGCCCTGGGGAACGGTCAACTGGAGCATCTCGGCGTTCATCTCGTCCAGCGGCGCGGTCTCCACGCGCAGTTCGGTGGCCTCGGCGGGGGCGGTGACGCCCAGCCATCGCGCGACCGGCGCGAGCGAGGTGGCCTGCAACAGCGTGAAGATCACTACCAGGACGAACACGACGTCGAAGAGGCGTGTCGCGCCCGGCACGCCGGCCGACAACGGAATGGTGGCGAGCACGATCGGCACCGCCCCGCGCAGCCCGGCCCAGGACAGGAACACCTGTTCGCGCCAGCCGACCCGGAACCAGATGACGCTCAGCAGCACCGACAGCGGCCGCGCCGCGACGACCAGCACGGTGCCCACGACGAGCGCGGGCACCACCGCCGACGGCAGCCGGCCCGGCGACGCCAGCAGCCCGAGCAGCACGAACAGGCCGATCTGGGCCAGCCAGGCCAGCCCGTCGGCGAAGCCGAGCACCGCCTGCCGGTGCGGGATGCGGGCGTTACCCAGGATCAGCCCACACGTGTAGACCGCCAGGAAGCCGGAGGCGTGCAGGCTGGCACCCAGGGCGTACGCCAGGATGGTGAGCCCGGCCGCGGCGAGCGGGTAGAGGCCCACGGCCGGCAGCGCCGCGCGGCGCAGCCCGTACGCGCCGAGCACCCCGACCCCGACGCCGACCAGCCCGCCGGCGCCGAGCTCGTACAGCATGCTCAGCAGTTCCTGCCACCAGACCAGGTGCGGGTCCGCCGGCACGGACAGCGCCAGCACCAGCAGTACGGCCGGGGCGTCGTTGATGCCGGACTCCGCCTCCAGGGTCGCCGACAGTCGGGGCCGCAGGAGCAACCGACGCAGTGTGGCGAAGACGGCCGCCGCGTCGGTCGAGGAGAGCACCGCGCCGTACAGCAGGGCCATCTGCAGGGACACGTCGAGCAGCAGGTGGACGACCACGCCCACCACGACGACGCTGGCCACGACGCCGAAGGTGGCCAGCGTGGCGGCGGCCGGCAGGACGGGCCGCACGACCGACCACCGGGTGGACAGGCCGCCCTCCGCGATAATCACGACGAGGGCGCAGATGCCGAGCACGCGGGTCAGGTCGACGTTCTCGAAGTCGATGCCGAGCCCGGACTCGCCGAGGGCGACGCCGATGGCCAGATAGATGAGCAGGCTGGGCAGGCCGGCGCGGGTGGACAGGCGTACGGCGGCGACGGCGACGAGCAGGACGAGCGAGCCGAGCAGCAGAGCCTTGTCGAGGTTCTCCGTCACTGGATCGCGTCTCCGCGGAGCTCGGCGAGCCGGTCGAGCCAGGTCGCGGGCGGGGCGGCGACGGACACGAGCTTGTCGCGGCTGGTCTGCCCGGCGCGCAGGGCAAGGTCGGCGCGGCGCAGGCCGAGCGCCGTGGCCAGGTCGCGCAG
>JAEZGP010000718.1 GCA_023437285.1 Actinomycetes bacterium
CCGCCTGGTTACCCGCCGCCGGGCGACGCGGCACCCGGTACCCCGCCGGGCGAGGCGGCACCCGGTACGCGGCCGGGCGAGCCCGGGTACCCACCCGGCGCCACGCCCGGCCAGCCGTACGCGGGCCAGCCCTACGGAACCCAGCCCCACGGAGCCCCGCCCTACGGAACCCAGCCGTACGGGACCCAGCCGTACGGAACCCAGCCGTACGGAGTCCCGCCGCCTGCCGGCTACCCCGCCGAGCGCAAGCAGCAGCGCTGGTGGATCTGGCTCCTGGTCGCCCTGGTCGCGCTGCTCGTCCTGTGCTGCCTCGCGGTGGTCATCGTCATCGCCTCCGTGAACGGCGATGACAACGGTCAGGTGTCCAGCCCGGTGATAACCACCGCGCCGATGACGTCGGCCGCGCGGGTGCCGGCCGCTCCGGCGAACCCGACGGCGGGCGGCATCGGGTACCCGGTGACGGACGGTTCGCTCCAGTTCGTCGTGGTGTCCGCCAATTGTGGCGTGGCGGAGGTCGGGTCGCCGCAGCGGCACGTGGCCGCCGACGGGCAGTTCTGCGTGGCGAGCCTCACGGTCCGCAATGTCGGCTCGGAGGCGCAGTTGTTCAGCGACGTGTTCCAGCGGGCGTACGCCTCCGACGGCAAGTGGTACCGGGCGGACAGCCTGGCCGGCGCGTACGCCAATCGTGGCCACGCGGCGTTCTTCACGAAGATCAACGTGGGTGAGCAGGTCAGCGGGTCGCTGGTGTTCGATCTTCCCAAGCAGGCTGTCCTGAAGCGCCTGGAACTGCATGATTCGCCGACTTCCCAAGGGGTGAGCGTCACCGTGTCGTAGCGACCGCGGGCACGTGCCGGCGTCCCGAGCGGACTAGGCTCGGGCGGTACCGCTCGGGGGGAGGAGCGGGCCGCTGAAGGGAGGCGCGGGTGGCCGACTCGTTCGTGCATCTTCACGTGCACACCGAG
This sequence comes from Actinomycetes bacterium, assembly GCA_023437285.1. Classification (GTDB taxonomy): domain Bacteria; phylum Actinomycetota; class Actinomycetes; order Mycobacteriales; family Micromonosporaceae; genus Luedemannella. The sequence goes on from JAEZGP010000718.1 coordinate 963, forward strand.
TATTCGATGCTCGACGGAGCGGCCCGGCTCAAGCATCTGTTCAGCGAGGCGGCCCGGATGGGCATGCCCGCGCTGGCGATGACCGACCACGGCAACGTCTTCGGGGCCTACGACTTCTACAAGCAGGCCACGGCCGCCGGCGTGAAGCCGATCGTCGGCCTGGAGGCCTATCTCACGCCGGGCACGGACCGCCGCGACCGCACCCGGGTGCGCTGGGCCGACGGTGGCGAGAACGACGTCTCCGGCGGTGGCGCGTACACCCACATGACGATGCTGGCCGCGGACGCCGACGGCCTGCACAACCTCTTCCGCCTCGCGTCGCGCTCCAGCCTGGAGGGCTACTTCTACAAGCCGCGCGCCGACCGCGAACTGCTCCACGAGTACGGCAAAGGGCTCATCGCCACGACCGGTTGCCCGTCGGGGGAGATCCAGACGTGGCTGCGCATCGGCAACTTCGACCGAGCGGTCGAGTCGGCGGCGGAGTTCCGCGACATCTTCGGCGCGGAGAACTTCTACCTGGAGCTGATGGACCACGGCCTGGGCATCGAGACCCGGGTCCGCGACGACTTGCTCAAGCTCGGCAAGGTGCTCAACCTCAAGCCGATCGCCACCAACGACCTGCACTACACGTACGCCCACGACGCGGACGCGCACGAGGTGCTGCTGTGCGTGCAGTCGGGCTCGACGCTGGCGGATCCGAAGCGGTTCAAGTTCGACGCGCGCGACTTCTACCTGAAGTCGGCCGAGGAGATGCGCGCGATGTGGGATGCGCAGGTGCCCGGCGCCTGCGACAACACGCTGGAGATCGCCGAGCGAATCGGCGACTACTCCTCCGTGTTCGCCTCCCGCAACCTGATGCCGCAGTTCCCGGTGCCCGAGGGGCACACCGAGGAGTCGTGGCTGCGCGCCGAGGTCATGCGCGGGCTGGACATCCGTTTCCCGGGCGGCGTGCCGGAGGGCCACAAGCAGCAGGCCGAGTACGAGCTCAACGTCATCTGCCAGATGGGCTTCCCGGGGTACTTCCTGGTGACGGCCGACCTGGTCGCCTACGCCAAGCGGGAGGGCATCCGGGTCGGCCCCGGCCGTGGGTCGGCGGCCGGCGCGCTGATCGCGTACGCCCTCGGCATCACCGAGCTCGATCCCATCGCGCACAAGCTGCTGTTCGAGCGGTTCCTGAACCCCGACCGCGTCTCGATGCCCGACATCGACATGGACTTCGACGAGCGCCGGCGCGGCGACATGATCCGGTATGCCACTGAGAAGTACGGCGAGGCCCGGGTCGCGCAGATCATCACGTACGGCACGATCAAGGCCAAGGCCGCGATCAAGGACGCGGCGCGCGTACTCGGGTATCCCTTCGCGGTGGGCGACAAGATCACGAAGGCCATGCCCCCGCCGGTCATGGGCAAGGACATCCCGCTCACGGGCATCTTCGACCCCGCCCACCCGCGCTACCCGGAGGCGGCGGAGTTCCGCTCCCTCTACGAGTCCGAGGCCGACGTCCAGAAGGTCGTCGACACCGCCAAGGGCCTGGAGGGCCTCAAGCGGCAGTGGGGCGTGCACGCGGCCGGCGTGATCCTGTCCCGCGACCCGCTCGTCGACGTGCTGCCGATCCAGAAGCGCGAGCAGGACGGCGCCATCATCACCCAGTGGGACATGGGCGCCTGCGAGACCATCGGCCTGCTCAAGATGGACTTCCTGGGCCTGCGCAACCTCACGGTGATGGACGACTGCCTGGTCAACATCAAGGCCAACCGGGGTGAGGACCTCGTCCTCGAATCGCTGCCGCTCGATGACAAGAAGGCGTACGAGCTGCTCGCGCGCGGCGACACGCTCGGGGTGTTCCAGCTCGACGGCGGCCCGATGCGCTCCCTGCTGCGCTCGATGGTGCCGGACAACTTCGAGGACATCTCCGCCGTCCTCGCGCTCTACCGGCCGGGCCCGATGGGCGCCAACGCCCACAACGAGTACGCCGACCGCAAGAACGGCCGCAAGCCGGTCGTGCCGATCCACCCTGAGCTGGCCGAGCCGCTCGCCGACATCCTGGGCGACACGTACGGCCTGATCGTCTACCAGGAACAGGTCATGGCGATCGCCCAGAAGCTCGCCGGCTACTCGCTGGGCGCCGCCGACCTGCTGCGCCGCGCGATGGGCAAGAAGAAGAAGGAGATCCTCGACAAGGAGTACGTCCCGTTCTCCGAGGGCATGCGCGCGCACGGCTACTCCGACAACGCCAACAAGACGCTGTGGGACATCCTGGTCCCGTTCTCCGACTACGCCTTCAACAAGGCCCACACCGCCGGCTACGGACTGGTCTCGTTCTGGACCGCCTATCTCAAGGCGAACTACCCGGCCGAGTACATGGCGGCCCTGCTCACGAGCGTCGGCGACGACAAGGACAAGTCGGCGGTCTACCTCGCCGAGTGCCGGCGCATGGGCATCCAGGTGCTTCCGCCGGATGTCAACGCGAGCGTGGGGCGGTTCTCCTCGGTCGGCGACGACATCCGGTTCGGGCTCGCCGCCGTCCGCAACGTCGGCACCAATG
>JAEZGP010000730.1 GCA_023437285.1 Actinomycetes bacterium
AGCAGGTCGGCCGCGGCGTACCGGGCGGCCAGGGCCGGCCCGGTGACCGGCCCGGCGAAGGTGACCCGGTCGGCGATCCCGTGCGCCGCCGCCGTCCGCCGGACCCCGGCGGCGAAGTCCGGCGCGGTGTGGGTCGCCCCGACACACACGCACCGCCAGGTCAGGTCGGCCAACCGGGCGAGCGCGGCGACGAGGACGTCGTGGCCCTTGTGCGGGGCGAGCACGGCGACGCAGAGCAGGTTCGCGCCACTCGCCGACCCGGCCGCCACCGGCGCGGGGTCCACCCCGGGCGGGGCCACGTGGACCCGGTCGGGCGACAGCCCGTACGCGGTGATGAGTTGCCGGCGGCTGAACTGGCTGGGGGTCACCACGGCGGCCACGGTGGACAGCGCGTCGTGCTCGGCGGCGCGCAGGTCGTCGCGGACCGCGCCGAACAGCATGTGGACCAGCGCGACGAGGCGCAACCGCCCCGCGTGCGCGGCGAGCTGACCAGGTGCGGCCGAGGCGACGATGCCGTCGATCAGCGCGACCGAACGGTCCGGCAGCGCGGCGAGCAGCCCGGCGAGTACGGCGCGCGCCGCGTCGTCGGGGTACGGCCAGCCGCCCGGCACCCGGTGCTCGCGCACCGACCAGCCCCGCTCGGCGAGCGCGACCGCGACGCGCCGGTCGTAGACGCTGCCGCCGGTGGGGGTCGCCGGGTCGGCGACGAAGCCCGGCACGACGAGGTGCAGCGTCATAGCGGCCGCTCGTAGCTGGCCCAGGCGATATGCGACTCGTGCAGGGTGACGCTGATGCCGGACAGCCCTCGCGCGCCCTCCCCGAGCGCCCCGGCGTGCACGCGGTCGGCGAGCCGGTCGGCGATCACCTTGGCCAGCGCCTCCGTGGTGGTGTTGATCCCGGCCAGGTCCGGGTCCTCGTCGAGGTTGCGCAGGTTGAACGCGCCCACCACGACGCTCAGCTCCTCGGCGGCGCGGGCGATGTCCACGACGATGTTGTCAGCGTCCAGCTCGGCGCGCCGGAACGTGGCGTCGACGACGAACGTGGCGCCGTGCAGCCGCTGCGCCGGACCGAAGACCTCGCCCCGGAAGCTGTGGGCGACCATCATGTGGTCGCGGACCGTCACGCTGAACATCGCGCTCACTCTCCGCCGTAGGTGATGACGTGGCACAGGTCGTCGACCGTGCCATCCGCGAGCCCGGCCAGCACGCGGGGCAGGCGGGCCAGCGGTGACTGCCCGCTCAGCAGCGCGTCAAACGCCGGATCGCGCAACAGTTCGAGCGCGAGCGCCAGGCGGTCGCCGAAGCTGCGCCAGCCGCGGGCCGGCGAGACGGTGCCCACCTGACTCGCGCGGATGCCCAGACGCCGGGAATGAAACGCCCCGCCCAGCGAAAGTTGCACGGCGCGGTCGCCGTACCAGCTCAGTTCGGTGACCGTGCCCTCGGCGCGCAGCAGGTCTAGCGACAGGGCGAGCCCGGCGGCGCTCGCGCTGGCGTGGAACACCAGGTCACGCTCGCGGGCGGCGCCTGCGGGCTCGGCGAAATCGGCGCCGAGCGCGGCGGCCACGGCGGCCCGGGCGGGGTTGGTGTCGACCAGTTCGACGGACACGCCCGGCACCCGGGCGGCGAGCGCGGCGACGCAGCAGCCGACCATGCCCGCCCCGACGACGGTGACCCGGTCGCCGAGCAGCGGCGGGCTGTCCCACAGGGCGTTGACGGCCGTCTCGACGGTGCCGGCCAGCACCGCGCGCCGCGCCGGCACCCCGTCGGGCACCACGGTCACCGCGTCGGCCGGCACGACATAGGCGCTCTGATGCGGGTACAGGCAGAAGACGGTACGCCCGACCAGCGCGGCGGGCCCGCGCTCGACGACGCCGACGTTAAGGTAGCCGTACTTCACGGGACCCGGGAAGTCGCCCTCCTGGTGCGGTGCGCGCATCACCGCGTACTGGCCCACGGGCACCTCGCCGCGCCAGACCAGCGTCTCGGTGCCCCGGCTGACCCCGGAGTACGCGGCGCGCACCAGCACCTCGTCGGGGCCGGGCTCGGGCAGGCTCACCGGACGCAGCTCGCCGACGCCTGGCGACCGCACCCAGAAGGCCGTTACCGTCACTGGTTCCCCTTTCCTGCGCTCCACGTGGTGCCACACGAATAAACGGAGGTGCGGTGCACGCGGTTCGACGAGGCCCGATGGTAGGCCTGTTGGCCCAGGTGGGGGTGCTCGCCGCGCTGGCGGTGACGGTAAGTCTGGGTGGCGCGGGCTGGGCCGCCGGGCTCGCCTGCGGCCTGGTCACGTGCGCCGCGCTCACGCGCGGCCTCAACCGTCACCGGGTACGCCGGCTCGGTCCGGCCGACGCCGTGACGCTGACCCGCGCCGCGCTGGTCGGCGGGGTGGCCGCCCTGGTGGCCGACGCGTTCGTCCGGCCCGTACGGCTGGTCGCGATCGTCGGCGTCGCCGTCGTGGCGCTCGTGCTCGACGCCGTGGACGGGCACGTGGCGCGCCGCTCGGGCACCGTGTCGGAGCTGGGCGCGCGCTTCGACATGGAGATCGACGCGTTCCTGATCCTCGTGTTGAGCGTGTTCGTCGCCCGGTACGCCGGCTGGTGGGTGCTGGCCCTGGGCGCGATGCGCTACGCGTACGTGGTGGCGGGGTGGGTGCTGCCGTGCCTGCGCCTGCGGCTGCCCTTGCGGTACTGGCGCAAGGTCGTCGCCGCGACGGTCGGGATCGTCCTCGTGGTCGCGGCCGCGTATCCCGGGTCGCTGACGACCGGGGCGCTGGTGGTGGCGCTGGCGCTGCTCATCGAGTCGTTCGGCCGTGACGTGATCTGGCAGTGGCAGCGCCGGCACACCGGGCTGCCCACCAGTCGCATCGCGTCGTAGCTGCGACGCCGCCGGGGCGGCTTTCGGGTTCGCATCGTCATGGACGCCCCGGCCACCGTCGCGCCGCTTTGGTCACGCTGCCTCGCCCGCGGCGACGATCATCTCGGCGCGTCCGCGCGAGCACCGGTCCGCAGCTGAGCGGTCAGCAGGTCGGCGAACCGACCCGCGTCGGCCGCCGCTCCCGCGGCGAAGACGAAACGGTCGGGCCGCAGCAGCGCCACCTCGGCCTTGTTAGTGGCGAACCACGTGGTCAGTACGCCCTCGGTGTCACCGACGTCGGCGGCGCCGAGCAGGGTCGTGGCGGCCGGCCGCACCCGCAGGAACGTCACCGGCAGGCCCTGCCAGCGCGGGTCGTCGGCGGCCTGCGGGTCGACGCCCGGTCCGATGAGCGCGAAACCCGTACCCAGCACGTCGTCGAGCGGACGCGGCGACGGTGATCCGGCGGCCAGCACCCGGGGCTGCGGGAACATGCGGCCCTCGACGCCGCGGCGCCGCCCGGTCGCCATCAGGCCCGCGTCGTGGGCGGGCAGCGGCTTGAACTCGAAGTGCCGCAGGAACCGCCGTACGCGCGGCACGGTCTGGATCGCGCGCAGCGCCGCGTCGCGGGCCCACGCGCCGGTGCGGCTGCGCGCCAGGAACACCTTGCCCAACTGCACTGACGTACGGGCCATCGCCTCGGCGTGCGGCCGCCGTTCCTGCTCGTACGTGTCGAGCAGGTCCTCGTCCGCGCGGCGGGACAGGACGAGGGCGAGCTTCCACACGAGGTTCGCCGCGTCGCGCAGGCCACTGCACAGGCCCTGCCCCATGAACGGCGGCATCTGGTGGGCGGCGTCGCCGAGTAGGAACACCCGCCCGACCCGCCACCGGTCGGCGACGAGGTTGTGGAAGCCGTACACGACCGCCCGGCGCACGAGGAACCGCTCCGGGTCGACGTACGGCTCGATGAGCGCGGCGATCGTGGCGGGCCGCTCCATCTGGTGGACGAGCTCGCCCGGCATGAGCATGAACTCCATGCGGTAGCTGCCGTGCGTGCCCGGCGAGACGAACGCGGGCCGCCGCCAGTCGCACACGAACCGGGTACGGTCGACGCGCACCCCGTGGGGCTGGATGTCACCGGACACGGCCAGCCACGGCTCCTCGTAACTGGACCCGACCAGGTTGATGCCGGCGAACGTGCGCACGGTGCTGCGCGCCCCGTCGCAGCCGAGCACGTACCGGGCCCGTACGGTCTGCGTCGACCCGTCCGCGGCGCGGACGGTCAGCATGACGGCGTCGGGGCCGGGCGCCATGGCCGCCACCTCGGCGCCGAGCCGCAGCGTGACGTGGTCGAAGCGGTCCAGCCCGGCCCGCAGCGTGTGCTCCAGGGTCGGCTGGTCGAAGAAGTACAACGGCCGGTATCCCAGACCGAAGTCCACTTCGGACAGGGCCAGCTCGGCGAACAGCTTGCCCTTGGCGTTGACGTACTCGGCGACCGGCGACGGGTACATGTCGGCGAGGATCTGCTCAGCCAGTCCGGCCTGCTGGTAGATGCGCAGGGCCTCGTCGTCGGCGGAGAACGCGCGCGGCTGCCCGTGCGGCTCGACGCTGCGCTCCAGCACGAGCGTACTCACGCCGTGGACGCCGAGCAGGTTGGCGGTCAGCGCGCCGACCGGCCCGCAGCCGACCACCACCACGTCGACTTCGGTATGCATGGGTGACTCCTTCATGGCGTTGCCGGCCGGCGGCGCTCGCCGGCCCGCCACCATGACACCGGGGCGACGTCGAGTCCGTGTGGAGTCGCGCTTCCACACGGCCTCCACGGTGCGATCCGGGTGGAGCCGCCTCCACACGGATTCCACAGCGCTATCCGGGAAGGCGCGCGGCGAACAGGCGGGCGCCCTGCTCGGCGGCGACCCGGGCCGCCTCCCGCAGGTCGGCCGGCGTGCCGCGCAGGCGCAGCAACTCGGCGACGAACACCCGCTCCCCCGTCTCCTCGGCGATGGCGAGCGCCTCGTCGACCAGGCGCGCGGCGCCCTCGGCGTCGCCGACCGACAGGTGTGCCGCGGCCATGCCGGCCAGGGTGATGGTGCGGGTGGCACGCAGGCCCGGCCGGTAGATCGCCTCGTAGCCCTCGCGCAGCGCGTCGAGCCGCGACAGGTCGCCGGCCTGGACGGCGGCCCACTCGAGGAGGTAGGCGCCGGTGGCCGCGCAGTGCGGCAGCCGGTGTTCGCGGCCCAGGTCGCGGCACCGGCGCGCGGCCGCGCTCGTGGCGTGCGGGTCGAGTTCCTGCATGCCCAGCCAGGCGGCGAAGAGCTGCGCGTTGGCCCGCGCGTACGGGTCGTCGAGGCGCTCGGCCAGCG
>JAEZGP010000740.1 GCA_023437285.1 Actinomycetes bacterium
TGCCTCGTCCGGGGAGCGGACGGGGCACACCCGCCTTGGGTGGGTCAGGAGCAGGCCGCGCCGTTGAGCTTGAACAGCTCGGGGGACGGGTTGGCGCCGCTCGTGGCACCGGTGAAGCCGAACGTCACCGAGCTGCCGGGGTTGATGGTGGAGTTCCACGAAAGGTTCTTCGCGGTCACGCCGCCGCCGGACTGGGTGTAGGACGCGCTCCACAGCTGGTCGATCTTCTGGCTGCCGGCGAAGTTCCAGGTCAGCTGCCAGTTCTTGATCGCCTTGGTGCCGGTGTTCTTGATGGTGATCTGCGAGACGAAGCCGGTGCCCCAGTCGCCCTGCAGGTCGTAGGTCACCTTGCAGGTGCCGGCCGCCGGGGCCTTGCCGTCGCCCAGGTCGCCGAGGAAGCCGCCGACCCACGCGAGCGTCGAGTTCCAGTTGATGGCCACCTCGTTCGTGGCGTACGACTGGATGTCGTCGACGTAGCAGAACTGCGGCGCGCAGCCCTTGAGGAGCTTGCCCGCGTACGGGTCCTGGAGGTCGACGTTCGGGCCGCCGGCCAGCGATCCGGTCGGCGGGTTCGGCAGTTCGGTGTTGAGCTGGTTGCCGAACATCCGGCTGTGCTGGTTCTGCGGGGACACCTCGCCGTAGTTGGTCACGTACGAGTGGTTGAGCGCGTTGCGGCCGAACAGGTAGTCGACGCCCTCGACGACGCCCTCGCGGTACTTGGCAGCGCCGGTGAGGTCGTACGCCGTGGCGACCACGACCAGGTTGTTGAGCAGGCCGCTGTTGGAGCCCCACACGTAGTGGTAGTCGGCCGGCGCGTACGGCATGCCGTAGGACTCGCCGGCCTGGGTGGCCAGGTACGCGTCCGCGGCGGCCACGACGGACGCCTTCACCGCGGCACGCTCGGCGGCCGGCAGCAGGTTCGGCACGGTGGCCAGGTCGAGGCGACCCAGCGCCGCGACGCCCTGCCAGCCGAAGCCGCCCGCGTCGAAGACGTTGGCGGTCTTCAGCGGGGAGGCGTCGATGTCGGCCTTGTAGGCCGCCTGGCCGGTGGTGATGAACAGCTCGGCCGCCGCCCAGTAGAACTCGTCGGTGACGTTGCTGTCGTCGTACGCGCCACCGCCGTTGCCGTCGCTGACCAGGGCGTACTTGTCGGGGTTGGCCTTGGCGGCCGCGTAGGCGGTCTTCGCGGCCGCGAGCGCCTTGGCGGAGAACGCCGGGTCGTAGTTGGCGAACAGGCGGGCCGCCTGCGCCGCCACGGCGGCGAGGTTGAGCGTGGCCGCCGTCGACACCGCGTGCAGCTCGCGCGGCTGCGGGTCGTCGGCCGGGTCGAGCGGCAGGCCGGTCCAGGCCGCGTCGTGGATCTTGTGGTGGGCCATGCCGGCGAACGGCTTGCCGGCCGGGACCTGCATGCGCAGCAGGAAGTCCAGCTCCCACTTGGCCTCGTCGAGGACGTCCGGGATGCCGTTGCCGGTCTCCGGCAGGCGCAGGGTGTTGTCGCCGCGGGCGGCCCGCACGTCCGTGGCGGTCTTGGACCGCTCGAACTCGCTGAGCAGCTGGTAGGTGGCGATGCCGCCGTTCACGACGTACTTGCCGTGGTCGCCGGCGTCGTACCAGCCGCCTTGCACGTCGAGGCGGTAGTCGCAGACGCCCGCCTGGCACGGCACGTCGAAGTCACCCTGGTTGGGCGCGACGTTGATGTGGCCGGCCTCGCGGGCGTACTTCTCGCCCACCAGCGAACCGTCGATCGCGATGCCGCTGCGCTGGATGTAGAAGAACTGCAGCGCGTCGGAGCGCAGGTCGGCGTAGATATCGCCGGAGATGTCGAACGGGAAGCTCGTCTCGCCGTCGGCGACCAGCGTGTACCCGCTGCCGGCCTTCTTGTACGACGAGAAGTCGATGCGGTGCACGTTCTGGTTCGACGACGCGTCCACCCCGGCCGGGGCGGAGGTGCCGGAGGCGACCACGGTGCCGGCCGAGTTCTTCAGCTGCCAGGGCAGCGCCTCGGTGGCCTCGGTGACGAGGGTGGCGCGCTTCGGGCCGGCCGGCAGGTAGCCGACCTGATTCACGCGCACGCGCGGGCCGGTGTCGGGCTCGTAGACGTCGGGGGCCGCCCCGCCCTTGAGCGAGAGGTTGTCCAGGCACAGCGTCCAGCCGCCGGCCGAGCCGCCGATCTGGAACGCCAGCTGCGCCGTGGGGGCGTCGGCGTCGGCCGTGAACGTGTACGAGTACTCGGCGAGTTCGGTGCCGATCGTGGTGGGCCGGGACAGGAACTGCGTCCACGGCTCGGTGGAGAGCTGGACGTTGGCGAGCACGGTCACGGCCTTGCTGGCCTTCGCCGAGAAGCTCAGCCGGTACGTCGTGCCCGCGACGATGTTCACGTCGTTGTGGCCGATGATCGCGTCCCACGGGTTGACCGTGTCGTCGGCGATCGTGGCGCACAGCTGCCCGTCGACGACCTCCGACGGCGCGCTCGGGGTCCACCACCAGGGCGCCGTGCCGTCGTCGAAGCCGCCGTTGACCAGCTGCTCGGCGCCGGTCGGCTCGCCGCCGCCACCGGGCGGGCCGACGAGCGAGACGTTGTCGAGACAGATCGTGTACGCGTCGGCGTTGCCGCCGAGCTGGAAGGCGACCTGCGCCTTGTCGGTGCTGCTCGCGGCGGTGAACGTGTACTCGAACTCGGCGCTGTCGCCGAGCTCCACGGTCCGGCTCAGCTCGGTCGTGTACGGGTCGACGCCCAGCTGCACGTTCGCCTTGATGGCGGCGGCCGCGCTCGCCGAGGCGGTGAACTTCAGGGTGTACGAGCCACCGGCGACGAGGGTCAGGTCGTTCTGGCCGATCCCGGCGTCCCAGGGGTTCGCCAGTCCGCCGGCCACGTCGGCGCAGTACTGGCCGTCGACGACGGCGCCGGCGGTCTCGGTGCCGTAGGAGTACCAGGGGGCGGTACCGGTATCGAAGGTGCCGTTGACGATCAGTTCGACGGGATCGGCGGCGAAGGCTGGCGATGAGGCCAGCCCGGGCGCGATAAGGACGGCGGCCAGAGCCGCCGCCGTACTGGCGCGCAGGGCGCGCCGAAGCTTATGGGCTGTCACCTGGGGATGGTCGCCAGCTACATTCGCGCATGTCAACGCATGAGGTTCCGGTCGCGCTCCGAGCATCAAGGGAGGCCGAAACTTTCGGCATGGGCCGGCTTGTCCCGGGTGTGCGCGGTTAGCCTGGACGCATGCTGTTGTCGTTCTCGATCACGCCGCTCGGCGTGGGGGAATCGGTCGGGGAGTACGTCGCGGACGCGGTACGCGTGGTGCGCGAGTCCGGCCTGCCGAACCGCACGGACGCCATGTTCACCACGGTCGAAGGCTCCTGGGAGGAGACCATGGCCGTCCTGAAGGCGGCCGTCGACGCGGTCCAGGCCCGCGCGCCGAGGGTCAGCGTGGTGATGAAGGCCGACATCCGGCCCGGTGTCACCGACGCGATGACGACGAAGGTCGAACACGTCGAGGCGCGCCTGCGCGACGGATGACCGCACCGCGCGCTCGGTCGGATTCCGCCGGCGGCACCGCTCCAGGCAAGCGTCCGCAACAACGCGGTGGACGCCGATGGGAGCCTGCGCATCGAACCGGGCTGGTACCCCGTGGGTACCAGCCCGGTTCGTCCCTGAGAGGAGAGAGAACGCTAAAGACGGTTGAGCGTGAGGTCGCGGGCTTCGGCGTAGCGGGCCCGCACGGCGGGGGTCGGGTCGGCCTCGAAACGCTCCGGCTCCAGGGCCGACCACGTTGGGGCCTCGTCGCCGCCGAGCGCCACCCAGGCCGCCTGGCGGGCGGCGCCGTCGGCGACGTACTCCCCCGGGGGCGGGACGAGCACGGTGCAGCCGAACACCGACGGGGCGATGCGGCGTACCGCCTCCGACCGGGCACCGCCGCCGACCAGGATGACCCGGTTGACGACCGCGCCCTGCGCGATGAGCGCGTCGAGGCAGTCGGCCAGCGCGCAGAGCAGGCCCTCGACGGCGGCGCGCGCCATGAAGGCGGGCGTCATCGTCGACAGGGTCAGCCCGTGCAGGGATCCGGTCGCGTCCGGCTTGTTGGGCGTACGTTCGCCTTCGAGGTACGGCACGAGCGCCAGCCCGCCCGCGCCGGCCGGGGCGGACAGCGCGAGGTCGGACAGCTCGGCCAGCGAGACGTTGAGCAGGGTGGCGGCGCTGGCGAGCACGCGGGCCGCGTTGAGCGTGGCGATCAGGGGCAGGTAGCGGCCGGTCGCGTCGGCGAAGCCCGCCACGGTGCCGGTCGCGTCGGCGGCCGGCACCTCGGCGACCGTGAAGACGGTGCCGGACGTGCCGATGGAGATGATGACGTCGCCCGGGCGGGCCCCGACGCCGAGCGCGGCCGCCGCGTTGTCGCCCGTACCCGGACCGAGAACGAAGCCCGACGGGGAGTGGGCGGCCGTGTCGGCGGGACCGAGCACGCGGGGTGTGCCGACGACCTTGCCCAAGGCGAGTTTCAGCAGGTCGGGGCGGTATTCACCGGTACGGGGCGACCAGTAGCCGGTGCCGCTCGCGTCGCCCCGGTCGGTAGTGATGGCGTCCGGCGAGGCGGCGCCGGCCAGCTTCCAGGTGAGCCAGTCGTGCGGCAGGCAGACGTACTCGGTCCGCGCGGCGTTGTCCGGCTCGTGGGTGGCCAGCCAGCGCAGCTTGGTGACGGTGAACGACGCGACCGGCACGCTGCCGACCTGGTCGGCCCAGGCGGCGGCCCCCACGGAGCCGCCGCCCAGGTCGGTGATCAGGTCGGCGGCGGCACCCGCCGACCTGGTGTCGTTCCACAGCAGCGCGGGACGCACAACCTCACCGGAACCGTCCAGACACACCATGCCGTGCTGCTGCGCGCCGACGCTGACGGCCGCCACGTCGGCCAGCCCGCCGGCACCCTCGATCGCCTCACTGAGCGCCGACCACCACGCGTCCGGGTGGACCTCCGTGCCGTCGGGGTGGGCGGCGCGGCCCTCGCGGCCCAGCGCCCCCGTCTCCGCGTCCCGGACGACGACCTTGCAGCTCTGGGTCGACGAGTCGACCCCCGCCACGAGGGTCATCGCGCACCCAGGAGGTGCTCGATGCCGAGCTGGTTGAGGCGCACGAAGTGGCTGCCGCGGGCACCGGCCGCCTCGAAGTCGAAGTCCTCGAACGACGAGCGGTCGTTGAGCAGGTCCTGGTAGGTCTCGCCCTCGGCCAGGGTGGACTCGCGGGTGCCGGCGACCCGGGCGGCGGCCAGCGCCTCGGCCACCTCGGGGTCGGCCCGGTAGGCCGCCGCGCGCTCCTTGAGCAGCAGGTAGGTGCGCATGTTCGCCGCCGCCGACGCCCACACGCCGTCGAAGTCCTCCGTACGCGAGGGCTTGTAGTCGAAGTGACGCGGACCCTCATAGGCGCGGCCGCCGTCGACGCCGCCGAACTCCAGCAGGTCGACCAGGAAGAACGCGTTGATCAGGTCGCCGTGGCCGAAGACGAGGTCCTGGTCGTACTTGATGCCGCGCTGGCCGTTGAGGTCGATGTGGAACAGCTTGCCGTGCCACAGGGCCTGGGCGATGCCGTGCACGAAGTTGAGGCCGGCCATCTGCTCGTGGCCCACCTCGGGGTTGAGGCCGACCATCTCGGAGTGTTCCAGCGACTCGATGAACGCCAGCGCATGGCCGACGGTCGGGAGCAGGATGTCACCGCGGGGCTCGTTCGGCTTGGGCTCGAGGGCGAAGCGGATGTTGTAGCCGCGGTCGATGACGTACTGCGCGAGGGTGTCGATGCCCTCGCGGTAGCGGTCCAGGGCCGCGCGGACGTCCTTCACCCCGTCGTACTCGCTGCCCTCGCGGCCGCCCCACATGACGTAGGTCTCGGCGCCCAGTTCGGCGGCGAGGTCGAGGTTGCGCATGACCTTGCGCAGCGCGTACCGGCGGATGTCGCGGTCGTTGTTGGTGAAGCCGCCGTCCTTGAAGACGGGCTGCTCGAAGAGGTTGGTGGTGGCCATCGGTACGACGAGGCCGGTCTCGTCGAGCGCCTTGCGGAAGCGGGCGATGTGGCCCTCCCGCGCGGCGTCGTCGGAGCCGAACGGGATCAGGTCGTCATCGTGGAAGGTCAGGCCGTAGGCCCCCAGCTCAGCGAGCTTGTGGGCAGTCTCGACGGGGTCCAGCGCCGCCCGGGTGGCCGCGCCGAAGGGGTCGCGGGCCTGCCAACCGACGGTCCAGAGGCCGAAGGTAAATTTGTCCGCCTTTGTGGGCTGTGTAGTCATTATGCCTGCCTCCGAAACGCGGTTTGTATAGTGGTTGAACTTATTAACGTCGGTGTGACATTGTCAAGGGGTGACAGTCCGGACCACGGCGAGGGATTCCCCCGTGCGTCAGCACAGCCTGCGCGAGCACAACCTCGCGCTCGTGCTGCGCCGGGTCGCCACCAGCCCGCGCCCCCTCTCCCGCGCCGACGTGGCCGCCGTCACCGGCCTGACCAGGGCAACCGTCTCCACTCTCGTCGACGATCTCGTGGCCGGAGGCCTGCTCGCCGAGCTTGATCCAGTGCCCCGGGCCGGCGTCGGCCGGCCGGCCACCGGCCTCGCGCTGAGCCCACTCGGCCCCTGCGGGCTGGGCCTGGAGATCAACGTCGACTACCTGGCCGCCTGCGTGACCGACTTGTCCGGCACGGTGCGACATCAGGTCGTACGCCACGAGGACCAGCGCGACCGCCCCGCCGACGACGCGCTCGCCGCCGTCGCGGAGGTCGCTGCCGCCGCGGCCGCCGTCGCCACCGCCGAACACCTACCCATCGCCGGCGCCGCGCTCGCCGTC